>UQFU01000014.1 GCA_900540425.1 uncultured Alphaproteobacteria bacterium | reverse complement strand
TTGCCGCCACCGACGGTTACAATTCCTGCGAGGGTTACTGGGACTGTCAGGACGGCTGCGCGCCCGACGCCAAGACCTGCGTTTCTTTCGGCGTTACCAAGTGTGACAAGTGCAAACGCTGCGAGGCCAAGTGCCAGAACGAAACCTGCCCTGAAGGTGCCGTTTGCGAATATGAGGCCTGTACCTGGCGCTACTGCGACCCGACCGGATGTAAAGTCGGATATACTTATCTGTGCACGCTTCCGGAAACAACTGATTGCGGCGCATTGGGCTATACCACCAATATGAATGCCTGCGACGGAATGGGAATGGTTGCCTGTCCGTTTGACAAAGAAAAGGTCTATTGTATTCCCGATAATGGCGATTGCTGCAATGTTTTATGTTTGGAATTTAAATACAAGGCCGAAGATATTCCTGCCGGCTATGTTTCGGCCGGAACCTGCTACTGTTGCGGTAAGGAAATGCATACGATAGAAAAAAGAGATTGTACCGGATATGAAAAACTGGAAAACTGCCAATACGGATCTTCCGGTCAAACCTGCCAAACCGGAGATACTGTCCTGCATAAATGCAAAGACTGTCCCAATGCCTGTGAATTTAAAGTCTGCCCCGAAGGCTCTGTCTGTAAACAAGATACCTGTTCCCAAACATACTGTGTCACCGGTTGTGCCGCGAAATACCAAAATTATTGTACCACTCCGATTACCGATTGCGAAGAACTCGGCTACACCATGATCGGCAGCGAATGCGCCACCGGCGTTACCGTTCTTCACTGCCCTTATGATGCCAACAAAGTCTATTGCAACCCGGTCGAAAACGTCAGTTGCGAATATTATTGCAATGAATATCCGTATACGTCAATTCCTTCCGGATTTATAAAAACCGCAGAAAAAAACTGTTGCGGCAAAACCTATTATCAAGCCGAACCAAATCCCTGCACCGGATTCGGCTACCTTGACGAAGACTGCGAATTCGGGGGCGATACGGCGGCCGGAACTTGCCTCAGCGGCACAGTTGCCAAATACAAGCAATGCAAAGAATGCGCCGACGCCTGCAATTACAAGGTTTGTCCCGAAGGAACCAACTGTATCGAGGAACCTTGTTCCAAAACACAATGTCCGGTCTCTTGCAAAACAAATTTCAACTACTATTGCTCGCTGCCGGAAACCGATTGTGACACTTTGGGATATCGCTTTGTCAACACCGAATGCATTGGCAAAGAAATCATCAGATGCCCTTATAATCCGGATTTGGTTTATTGCAATTAAAGGAGAAAAGAAATGGTAGAAAATAACTGGAAAATATTATTGGGAGGAGCATTGGCCGCCATGCTGCCATTTTCGGCCTCCGCAGAAATAACCTGTACGGCAACGCCGGATTGTGCAAGCCTGGGATACAGCAAAACCGCGGCCGAATGTCCGAGCGGCGGAGTAAAATGCCCGTTCAACAGCAACCTCATGTTCTGCCTCAAAAATACCACCGCTTATAATTTTCAGCTGCAGGTGCCGACCAAGCTTTATAACGTTGTTTATCATGACGGCAGCACTTCAACGTCTTATAGTTATAACGCCAATAAAACGCCTATCGGCATTGTTGCTTACATATATCCCAAAAGCGGCAATACGCATGGCATTATTATGTCCCGCGAACAACCGATTGTGGGAACCTATGCCGAGGCGATTGAATACTGCAATAATTATTCGGTCAAGGGAACCAATGTCGGCGACTGGCGCTTGCCTAATATCATGGAATTGATGTGGATGGGATCAACATATTCGTTAGGAAAACAGTATTTTCCTTATGATAGCATTAATTCCAAACTGGCTCTAATTCGGTGGGCGAATCCGCTCTATTTTTCATCAAATTGGAGTTATAACGTTAATTCAGGATCCCCCAACGGTACATTGTATGGTGCAAGCAACGCAACCTACAAAGGATGGGAATATTGGAGCACCAATGATGCGCCGGCAGGAAATTCTAGTGCTGCCTATACTCATATATTAAATAGCGTTAACAATGTTTATCAAAAAGGAAAAAACGATTACTACCATTTCCGCTGCGTTATGACTTTTTAAGGAGAAGAAAAATGAAAAAAAATGTATTTGCTCTGTTCTTATTAAACCTGATTGCTTCTCCGGTACAAGCTGTGGAAGTCGGTGACATTATGTATCACGATCGTACTTTTACCGCTACCTATATTGGCGCTTCCAGCGCCAAAATGCCGATTGGTTTGGTTTATTGGACCTACCCTTCCAAAGATCATGGTTATGTTATGGCCTTGAATCAGCCCGTCGATGATACCTGGGCTCAGGCCAGTGACTATTGCCAAAATTTTACAACCTTAAATACCAAAGTAGGGGATTGGCGGCTGCCTGATTTACAAGAGTTAATTCCGATGGGAAAGCAAAGCTGGAATAAGATAGGAGATGACAAATTCAATGTCTTAAACAAAAAACTGGCCACCATTACCGGTGTTGGCGAAGCCCTGAAAACCGGCAACTACCACTCGCATACAACGGGAAATGCCGGCGTGTTGGTAAACTTGTCAACCGGAGCAATCATAAACGGAAATTCCACTAATAGAGATACCCAGCATTTCCGCTGTATTATGCAGTTTTAATCTGACAAGTTCTGTCTCAGAAATATTATTATGTTATGCAATTTCTTTCTGAAACCGGGGGTGGCGTTAGCGCCCCCGGCCGCATATGCGTCTCCTGCGTGCGCCAGCAAAAAATTCCGTCATCGCCCACCATGCGCTAACGGCCGTCAACCCGTAACAGTTCCCCGCGTGGCTGCATTGGTTATTGGTTTTGTTAAGCAAAGCTGTATTGTTTAAGGTTCTGATTGGCCAGGATTTTGCCGATGGTTTCTTCCAGTTCTTCCTGTTGATGTGATTCGATAATTTCTACAATCTCAACTTCCTGACGGTCCAAACGGCGGTTGATGCCGATGGAATCATAATATCCCTTGGAACTGTTATGCAGTTTGGCTGCCTGCAGGCTGTCCCCCTGAGCGTAATAATATTGCGAAAGCATTTTTTCGGCATTGGCAATTTGCCGTTGGTTCATCTCTCCGTCGGCCAGGTTCAAAACATTTTGATAAGCTTTTGTCGCCTGTGTTTCGTTTTCTGCCAGCTTGTACATATCGCCGATGCGGTTCCAGGCGTTTATATTTTGCGGATGCAGCTCAATCGCCAGTTCAAATGCCCCGGTTGCCAAATGAACGTCGGCAACGGCCGCCAATGTTCCGAATGTTACCGCATAATTTGATGTTATGGCAAACATTTCGTCCCGTTTGCCGCCGGCCGGCAATACGGCGGCCCGGTCAATATGGTCGTCCATCAGGGCCTCCAGCAAAGACAGCGCCGGAGAGCTGTCGCCCATCGCCAGGTTGTAAAGGGCCTTTTCTTCGTCGGGCAGCGTTTTGGTTCCCCGCAGCGGCGTAAACTTGCCGTTGATGCACAGGGCGATAAAATCTTTGACGGCATCAATCGTTTGCAAAATATTTTCTTCTGAATCCTGATTCATGTTCCGGAACATGACCGTCTGGGCGATTTTCAAATCGTCGACATTTCGCCCCAGCATATCAATAATCAGCCCCAACAGTTCCGAAAGTTTTTTCTGGCTTTGCTGATATTGTAGAGGCATGTCCGGAGGCTCCGGCAAATTTTCCATATCTTTAAGCTTGCCTTTCTTCCAATCAAAGTCCAGAACGTTGTCATTGCGGGCGACCATGCGTTTTTTCAGTTCCGGCATTTTTTCTTCAACCGCCAGGATTTTTTCTTCTTCCTTTTGCTTTTTCTTTTGTGCGGCTTGAGCCTTTTCTTTTTCTTCGCGCGCGGCTTTTTCGGCAACCGCCTTTTCTAATTCGCGCTCCAGTTCTTTTTCCAGCTCTTCCTGCCGGATTTTTTCCAGCTCTGCGGCATCAATGTCATCGTCCATGCTCTCAAAAAAAGACTTCGATTGCTTTTCGTCTTCTTTGCGGCGGTTTTGTTCGGCCCGCAGAAAAGAAGAAAGCGATTTCACGTATAAAACCGCAATTAAAAACAGGAACAGGACGATTGCCAGCATCATCAGGATAATTGACAAAGTCCGCAAATTGCCGCTGTTGGACAGATAACTGTCCATTGCGCCGGTCAAAATGTCAACCTTGCCGCTGATTGCCGTCATTACGCTTTCGAGTGAAAATATGGTTATCATCCGTTCGAGCATATTTGTTTTTAACACCATTTACAAAATATTTTTTGGCCATTAGTATTAATTTAACTAAAGATATTATATCGTTTAATCATAAAAAAACAATAAATAGTTAAAAAATGAGTTATTTCGGTCAGAAAAAGAAGCAAAAAAGGATTAACGTTTTCTTGGCAGCCAGTTTGAGCCTTGTTGCCATCTTGCTTTTTCTGGCGTTGTTAATCCCGGAAACGGCTTTTTCCGTATGGGTTGACGGCTGCCGTTTCCAGATTTACCTTTTTACGATTGTTGTTATGATATATGCGCTTTTCTGCCGCAAAACAATGTTTGCCGTTATGGCATTATGTTTATTGCTGTTTAACTATACGATTATATCCTCCAGCACTAACCTGTTTTTTAATGTATTGGTAAAAGGTGAGGAAACGATGCGTCTGCAGTATCATCAGGGAAAAACCGGCTTCCCTGACATTGTATCGGCCATCGGCGCCCCGACCAAACGGATGGGAACGGTTCGCCTGGCGCCCGGCCGTGAAGTTATTTTTGTAACCTTTCGAAAAAATCGCCGCCGCTTTACGGTTGTCAATGCCGACTTTAACGGCTTGTTGCCGTCGGAAGTCGCCACCGTATACAACAATCTGGCCGAATTTGTCCTTAGCCAGGATGAACCGTTGATTTTAGTCGGGGATTTTGGAATTCCCGCTTGGGCGCCGGCATTTAAAACTTTTCTGCACCGGACTTCGCTGGAAGTCAAAAACCGGATTTTGCCTACTGACGGAAAACATATATTTAATCCCTTTGCCGTCCCTTCAATTAACCTGCTGGCCTATAAAAACGTCGGCATAAAAAATATTTCCTTTTATTCCCGGGACGAAGCGGCCGGTCTTCCGTTGCAGATAGATTTTGAGCTTGAATACAATTAACCGGT
Source organism: uncultured Alphaproteobacteria bacterium (assembly GCA_900540425.1). Taxonomy (GTDB): domain Bacteria; phylum Pseudomonadota; class Alphaproteobacteria; order RF32; family CAG-239; genus MGBC133411. Next base: position 22,263 of record UQFU01000014.1, on the reverse strand, counting down.
GCTGTCAAGCTGCTTTCTAATTTCCGCTGCCAGATCGCCGGCTCCGAAGCTTTCGGCATAATCCAAAGCCAGCTGCAGGGTTTTGCGGGCTTGGGACAGGTTGCCGCATTTTTGCTCAATCAGGGCAATATTGGCATAATCTACCGCTGCGCAGTTCAGACGGTCATTGCGTTCTTCAAAACTGACCGCCTGTTGAAAAAGACCTTTGGCACGTTTGAAGTCTTTTTTCTGCAAAAAAATCAACCCCAGAAGATTGTAGGCATTGGCAACATGAAAACAGCTGTCCCGCTCGGCGGCAGTCCGGGTAATCTGTCGCAGCAGATTTTCGGCTTTGTTGCTGTCGCCTTTGGCAAAATGGGCGCTGGCCTGCATGTAGGTCATTTCCAAAACGGCGGACAGGTTTTTTTGCGGATCGTATAATTGCAGCGCTTTGCTTGTTGAAGCCAACAGATCGTCATATTTTTTCTGCGCCAGATTGATATAGCTTAAAATATCCCAACTGAAAGCCTGCCCCTGGCAGTTTTTTTCCTGGACATGAAGTTTCAGTGCTTTTTGCGCCAGCTTGCGTGCTGCCGTATGCTTCTGCTGCATAATTTCCAAAAGTGCCTGTTGGTTGAGAATTTCAGCTTGCCCGCGCTTTCGATTCGCTTCAAGATTCAGCTTCAACGCCTGTTCAAAATAGCTTTCCGCTTCTTCAAAACGGTTTTGGGCCGCCGTTAACATGCCCAAATTGCCCAAAGCTTCGGCTTCGGCCGCCGGAATTTTCATTTTTCTGAAAATTTCCGCCGCACTTTCAAACATTGTCTGCGCAACGTCGCTGACTGCGGAAACCCGATAGATTGTCCCTAACTGCAAATAAACGGTTCCGGATTCGAAAAATGCCTTTTCCCGGTTGAATATTTTGACGGCGGCGGAAGCATATTGTGAGGCTTCCTGCATTTCTCCGGCCTGGGTCGTCTCCAGGCTCTGCAGGTAATATTTTATTGCCCGGGCATAACGGCAGCCGGATTTTTCTGAAATCCTTTCTGCCGTTTCCGTCGCTTTGCCGTTTTGGCCGCCCATAAAATAAACCTTGGCAAGTTCGGCCCGGTATAAGTCATTGTCCGGAAAATCGGCGCATAGCCGGACAAAGTCTTTTTCAGCGCGGCAGGGAGAAATGAAGGCCTTTAAGGCAGCAAGGGGATAAGCCGCCTTCTTTTTCTTCAAAAACTGCTCCGCCGCTGCGGTTTGGCCGGCCAGCAGCTGGCTTATGGCCCGATGATTTTTTTGCCGCATCAGCCGGCGGAGAATTTCCCTCAAACCTGGTGTTGAGAAAAAAAAGCCGTTTTCTCCGCCCGTCAATCCGGCTGCCAGCTGTCTTGTTGCCAGCTTGAAAAGCATATCCCGCTTAAGTCTTCTGAAATAAGAGAGCCACAGAAAAAGCGAAACGCCGATTGCCGAAAAAATGATTATGTAGATGGAATATTTCATCAAATCTTTACGCTATGTTAGTTATTGGTTTTATATAATCCAAAATAACATTTAGAAAATATAAGTATAGGGGATTTTTTATTATGAGCATAACCAAATTAAAACCAAGCCAGCTGTATACCAAGTGCGATCCCAAAAAGTTTGACTTTGCGTCAACCGCCGAACTGGAGGAACGCCTTTCGGCTCTGGGGCAGGACCGTGCCTTGAGCGCGGTGGAGCTTGGGATTAATATTAAGTCAAAAGGTTATAATCTGTTTTGCCTCGGGCCGGAAGGAACCGGAAAAACCAGCTTGGTCAAACGCGTCCTCTGTCAGGAAGCCAAAACCCGCCCCACGCCGGACGACTGGGCCTATGTTTATAATATTGAAAAAAAACAAAAAAAGCCGATAGCCATTAGTTTTCCGCCCTCAAAAGCCAGTGAGTTTGCCAAGGATATTGACAAGCTGATTGAAGATTTCTCCGTCTCTCTGCCGGCATTGGTCGACAGCGACGAATACAAGGCCGGATTGAGCATCATTAAGGAAAAATACAAGCAGCGCAAAGAAGAATATATCCGCCTGCTGCAAAAAAAAGCCAAAGGCAAAAGCGTTTCGCTGCTGCATATGCCGGTCGGCCTGGTCGTTGCTCCGGTCAAAAACGGCGAAGTCCTGAGCCCCGACGTTTTTGACGAATTGCCCGAAGAAGAAAAAAAAGAGCTGATAAACGACCTCAATGCCATGCAGGAGGAAATAGAAAACGCTGCACAGGATTTGCCGGAATGGGAGGACAAACAACGCAAGGAAACCCATGCCCTGCGCGAAAAATTTATCAGAATTGCCGTCAAAAAGCCGATTGATACCCTGCGCCAAAAATATAAAGGCCACCGCGGTGCTACTGAGTTTTTGAAAAGCATTCAAAAATACATTACCGAAAATATTGAAGAATTTATGCCCGACAGCAACGAAGGAGCATCGGGAGAAGGCGGCGAAGACGCCCTGAGCGCTTTGCTGAGCCGGATGAACAAACAGGAAGAAGACAAGTTTGCCAAATTTAAGGTTAACGTTGTTGTCAAAAACGAAAAAAATTCCGGGGCGCCAATCGTCCATCTCGACCACCCCACCCAGGCCAATCTGGTCGGACGGGTCGAACGGCTGCAACAGTACGGTGCCTTGCTGACGGACTTTACGTTGATTAAGGCCGGCGCATTACATCAGGCCAACGGCGGTTTTCTGCTGATAGACGCTCACAAGCTGTTGCTCCAGCCCTTTGCCTGGGATTCGCTCAAACGGGCTTTGGCTTCCAAAAAAATCAAAATTGAAGCTCCCAGCGACGAAACCAGCTTTACCACCATTTCGTTGGATCCGGAGCCGATTCCCCTGGATGTGAAAGTTATTTTGACCGGAGATTCCGAACTCTATGACATGTTGTCTGAACGCGATCCTGATTTTAATGACTTTTTCAAGGTCGAAGCCGATTTTGGCGTCATCATGGACCGCAACCACGATAATGAAGTTGAATACGCCAAACTGATCGGCTCATTGTCCAAAAAGAAACACTTGCGTTCGCTGAATAAACAGGCGGTTGCCAAAATTATTGAATATTCCTCGCGTCTGGCCGAAGATTCCGAAAAATTGACCGCACATATCGCCTCCATCGGCGATTTGCTGCGCGAAGCCGACTATTGGGCGCGCCACTCTAAATCCAATCAGATTGGCAAAAACCATATCGAACAGGCCATAGAAGCTCAAACCTACCGCTGCGACCGGATAAAACAGGAAATGCTCGAACAGATTGATGAGGGCACTATCCTTTTGGACGTTGAAGGCAAACGTGTCGGAGTTATCAACGGGCTGGTTGTCTATAACTTTTCTCGTTATTCTTTCGGCAAGCCGGCCAGAATTACAACCCAGGTCCGCATGGGCAGCGGCGAATTTCTAAATATTGAACGCGAAATTGAAATGAGCGGGCCCATTCATACCAAGGGCGTTTTGATTTTGCAGAGCTTGCTTGCCAACCGTTTTGCCAAAGAAGCGCCGCTTTCGCTGAACGCTTCCATCGTTTTTGAACAGTCTTACGGCGGCGTTGACGGTGACAGCGCCTCTTCTACGGAGTATTACTGTCTGCTTTCGGCCATTTCCAATCTGCCGATTCGCCAGGACATTGCCGTTACCGGTTCAATTAACCAGTTTGGTGAGATCCAGCCGATTGGCGGCGTAAACGAAAAAATCGAAGGCTTTTTCGACGTCTGCAAACACCGCGGTTTTACCGGAACCCAAGGCGTGATTATCCCGCGGACAAATGTCAAAAACCTGATGCTCCGTGATGATGTAATAAGTGCGGTGGAAGAAGGAAAATTCCATATTTACGCTATTGATACGGTTGACGACGGAATTGAAATTCTGACCGGCGTCAAAGCCGGTGCTGCCGACAAAAACGGCAAATTCCCCAAAGGGACGGTTAATTATGAGGTTCAAAAAGGGCTGGAGCATTATTATAAGTGCTACGTCCGCTTTGCCAAAGAAACTCATGGCTGCCTGAGGTGCTGATTGTATAAGCTTTTGTTTGTCTGTACCGGAAACATCTGCCGTTCGCCGACGGCGGAAGCAATCATGCGCCGCTTGGTCAAAACCGCGGGAAGAGAACATGAAATCTTTGTTGATTCTGCCGGAACTTCCGGATATCACAGCGGCGACTGCCCCGATGCCCGAAGCATTGAATGTGCCGCCCGCCATGGGTTGGATCTGCGCAGCCTGCGGTCGCGTCCGGTACGGGCCGAAGATTTTGCCGAGTTTGACCTGATATTGGCCATGGACGAACAAAATGTCTGGAATCTGGAACAAAAACGCCCTTACGGAGATCCTCGCTATCAAAAAGCCGTTGTCCGTAAAATTTTGGAATATGCTCCCGAATACGGCGAAAACGTTCCCGATCCGTATTATCATAACGGTTTTGATTATGTTTTTGAAATGATTGAAGCGGCTTGCCGGCGGTTGTTGGACAACATTATCCGCCCCTAAAGCAAATACCCCGGAAATGCGAACGCTGTTTCCGGGGTATCTTTAGAGAAAGAAAAAACATAATAATATTTGTCAGCTGACTCAGTAATAACAGTTGCCGTCAAAATAACACGGGCCGTCACCGTCATTTCCCCACCCTGTCCAGTTTCGGGTACACCATGAACTGTGATGGGAAAACGGAGGCTTGGGCGTTTTGTCAAAGGTTTTGCCGCTGATGCAAAGTTTGGCGCCATTTGCCAGCCAAACGGCTCCCAGATTGTAAAAATCGCCGTTGACGTTTATTCTGCCGCTGCTCCACATAAAGACGTTGACGATGCCTATGCTTCCGTTGATTGTAAGGGTTCCGGAGGTCTGGGTGTCTATGATCGGAATATCGTTCAGCGTATAAGTACCGCTGGAATATACGTAGCCGGTTCCGTTTTTTAAATTTGCGGTAGAAGCGTTATAATATACGGCAGATGAAGGAATGCAGACTTTGTCGCTGGTCACAACAGCCAAATCCGCACGGTTCCGGTAAGGAATGTTTTTTTCGTTATAATTTACATATCCGCTGGGGCATCCGTTGGCCACATAAGTGCATTTGCCGCAGGCTTTGCCCCCCGAATACCCGCTGGTTGAAAAGCTGTAACCGCTTCCGCAGGATGTGACGCTGGCGCTGTATCCTGCCGGACATGCCGTAGCGGTGCATTTGCCGCAAATGTTGTTTCCGGAATAACCGCTGGAAGAATAAGAATAGCCGTTGCCGCTGCAGGAAGTGAGACCGGCCGTATATCCCGACGGACAATCCAGAACCGTCAGTTTATAACGCTTTCCGTTGCAACTGTCGCATTCTCCGTCAATTTTGTAGCCGCGCGGCGGCGTATTGCTGACGGCGGTATAAGCGCTGCATGTATTGCAGCAGATGCCGAAGTCGGAACTGTAAGAACAGGCTTTGTTCGGATCAACCTGCCAGCCGCTTGGGCAAGTGTCCGTAAACGAAGCGTTCTCTTCTTGACAGGCCCGTTTGAAGTCGGTTTTGCAGCTTTTGTAATATTCCAGACTGTTGGGGCAAATGTCTGCCGGATATTGCGGTTTACGACAAGAGGTTATGGTATAGGAGTTGTTTTTGCACCAGAGTTCTTTGTTGCATTTGAGATAATTGGGATTAAATTCGCAGGTATCCTGCTCGGCGTATGGCGGACAAGATCCGGAAGCATAGAAGGCATAACCGTCTTGCTTGCAGCGCAAGCTGTCGGCATTAAAATTTTTATCCGATGTTTCCGTATTGCAGTCAGGCAAAAAACAAATCGCCGCCAGCGCCGTCTGGCTCAAAAGTACTGCGCCGGTTGCCCAGGGAAGGGGCTTTAGCAAGGGTAATATAAACATAAGCTTTCTCCGATAGTGTAATTATTAGACAAAATATTGAAATTGAATGTTCTGTGTAGGACTCCGTTATTTGTTGCTGTTTATGATGATTATAGTAAAATAATTTTCAGAAAATTGCAATAATTAATTAGCCTACTCTAAGGAAATTTGTCCAATATAAAATCATGGGGTGAATGGAGCATAAACATTGCTAAAGCCACTTTAATCGTTTATATTAAAAACAAACAAATCTAGCAAAGAGAGTAATGATGACCAAAAAAGTTTGCCTTGTTGACGGTTCAGGATATATCTTTCGCGCCTTTTATGCCTTGCCGCCGCTGACCAGCCCGGACGGCGTGCCGGTAAATGCGGTGCTCGGCTTTACCAATATGTTTATGCGCCTGACGCAGAAAATTGCCTGCGATTATTGCCTGGTGCTGTTTGATGCCAAGCGTGAAAACTATCGCAATCAGATTTTTGCCGATTATAAAGGAACCCGCAAAGAAACGCCCGAAGAACTGATTCCGCAGTTTCCGATTATCCGTGAGGCCACCGATGCGCTCAACCTCAATCATTTGGAAATGGAAGGCTATGAGGCGGACGATTTGATTGCAACTTACGCCGCGCAGGCGCTGGGAAAAGGTTATGAAGTTGTGGTCGTTTCGGCCGACAAAGACCTGATGCAGCTGATTCGCCCCGGCGTTGAGTTCTTTGATCCGATGAAAGACAAATTTTTCACTCCCGAAGACGTTAAGGAAAAATTCGGCGTCTATCCCGAACGGGTGGTTGATGTTCAGGCTCTGGCCGGAGACTCCATTGATAATGTTCCGGGCGTTCCCGGTATCGGCCTTAAAACCGCGGCGCAGCTGATTAACGAATATGGGTCGCTGCAGCAGGTTCTTGACCGTACCGGTGAAATCAAACAGGAAAAACGGCGTCAAACCCTGGTTGATAATCGTGAAAACGCACTTATTTCCCTGCAGTTGGTAACCTTAAAAAATGATGTGCCGGTTGAAGACGAAGTTGAGGCCTTTTCCTGCCGCTGCCCCGAAAAAGAAAAACTGACGGCCTTTATTGACCGCTATGGGATGAATTCTCTGCGCGCCAGAGCCGAAAAATGGTTGTCTGAACGGTGTTCGCGTTTTGCGGAGGGAGATGAAAATCAGCAGCAAAACACTGTATTTAAATCGCTTGAAAAAAAATACGAGCTGATAACCGATCAAAAGGCGCTGGAAAATTGGGCCGCCAAAATCAAAAATGCCGGGCTGTTTGCTTTTGATACCGAAACTACCGGCTTAAATCCGGTTTTTGATAAAATTGTCGGTTTGTCTCTGGCGGTTGCCCCCGGCGAGGCCTGCTATATTCCGCTGTGCCATGTCAGCGCTCGCAAGGCCGATTTGTTTTCCTCTGCGCCGGAGAACGAAATCCCACAGCTGCCGCCGGAAACAGTTTCTGCTGTTCTTAAGCCGTTGTTTGCGGATAAGTCGATTTTAAAAATCGGCCATAATGTCAAATTTGACATGCATTTTATGACTCAGGTTTTTGGGACTGATGCCGAGATTTTCCCGATTGAAGATACTGCGGTTTTGTCTTATGACCTCAACAGTTCTTCTCACGGGCATGGCATGGATGAACTGGCCGAACTTTATTTGGGGTATAAAACTATTCGTTATGAGGAGGTCTGCGGCAGCGGCCGGGACAAGATTAGCTTTGACCAGGTGGCTTTGGACAAGGCCTTGGACTATGCTGCCGAAGATGCCGATGTTACCTTGCGCTTGTATCATTTTTTCAAACCCCGGCTTTTGGCAGAAAAAATGGTTGATGTTTATGAAAGCTTCGACCGGCCGCTGATAACGGTTCTAAAAGATATGGAAGCTGCCGGGATTATGGTCGACGCTCCGGCTTTGACCCGCCTGAAAGGGGAATTTGAACAAAAACTCCGCGGTTATGAGCAGGAAATTTACCGGTTGGCCGGAGAGGAATTTAATATTGGTTCTCCCAAACAAATCGGTGACATTTTATTCACCAAAAAAGGCCTTAAAGGCAAAAAAACTGCCGGAGGCGCCTGGCAAACCGGGGCCGATGTCCTTGAACAGCTGGCTGATGAAGGAAATGATTTGGCCGCCAAAATTCTGGAATGGCGCGGCTTTTCCAAACTCAAATCAACTTATACCGATGCCTTGCTGGATTTGCTTGATAAAAATTCACGAATACATACCACCTATAACCAAACGGTTGTCAATACCGGGCGTTTGGCTTCCAATAACCCGAATTTGCAAAATATTCCCATTCGTACCGAAGAGGGGCGCAAAATTCGTGAATGCTTTGTTGCCCGCCCCGGATATAAGTTGATTGCTTCCGATTACAGCCAGGTCGAACTGCGTCTTTTGGCCTGTGTCGCCGATGTTCGGGGGCTTAAACAGGCGTTTGCCGCCGGCGTGGATATTCATGCCGCAACGGCTTCCAAGGTTTTCGGCGTGCCCTACGAACAGGTTGACGCCAATCTTCGCCGCCATGCCAAAGCTATCAATTTTGGAATTGTTTATGGCATTTCCCAATATGGCTTGGCCAAACAGATTGATGTCCGTCCGGAAGAAGCCAAAGCCTATATTGACGCCTATTTCGCCCAAATGCCGGAAATCAAAGGCTTTATGGAAAAGACCATTGCTTTTGCCCGCAAGCATGGCTATGTTCTGACGCCTTTTGGACGCAAATGTTCCATTCTGGGAATTAATGACAAAAACAAGCGGATAGCGGCTAAAGCCGAACGGGCCGCAATCAATGCGCCGATTCAGGGCGGAGCAGCCGATATTATCAAACTGGCAATGGTACGCATGCCGCAGCGGCTGAAAGAAGCCGGTCTGGAAACCCGAATGCTGCTCCAGGTTCATGATGAATTGGTCTTTGAAGCGCCGGAACACGAGGTGGAAAAAGCCGCGGCCATCATCAAAGACACTATGGAACATGTTGTTGATTTTTCCGTTCCCTTTGTGGCCGAAGTCGGAACCGGACATAATTGGACTGAAGCTCACTAGAGGTTGTTAGACTTTTTGCGGTCGATGAGTTCGATTCTGATTTCTTTGTTATAAAAGATGAGCAGCTTTTTAATCAAGCTCAGATGGGTATAGCGACCAATCTCGGTGCGGTCAATAAATTTGGGCGGAATATTGAGTTTATCAGCCAGTTGCTTTTGGGTGATACTTTTCTGCCAGCGTGTCAGCATTAGCTCGTGCCCAATTGCCGGCGGATTGTATCAATGTGAAATTCTTTCACATAGAAAAAAATTATGTAGGTATAGATGTTTGTGAGAAGAAGTTGGATATTTTTATCCATCCCTTAAAAAAATATGCTCAATTTAACAATACTCAACAAGGAATAATGCAGCTATACGAGTACTTAAAAGCTTTTGAGGTTGAGCTCATAGTAATGGAAGCCACAGACAAGTTAGAAGCTTTATGTGCTGATATCTCTAAACTGCAAAAGCTAGCTTAAAACAATACTGCCAAAATGCAAGCCTTTTTAAGTCCACATATTTTTGCATATTTCAGAGTTTTATCTGGCAAACTTGACGCATAAGCGTAATTTTGCTACAATATGAGTACAAATTAATCATTGTGGTGAAAAAAGTCGTGAAAGAGGAAGAACAAGAACAGCTCCTTAAAAATAGAGAAGTTGAAGACACTATTTTAAAAGACATACTTGCCGAAACAGTTCGCAAAATGGAGTCCAATTTGTACTGCCGCAAAATTTTGGAACGGGCCAACTATTATACGCCCAAACGCCCAGATTATTTTACTTTGAACGAATTTTATTTAGAGCGTATTTATGTTGGGCACGGTAGTTATGGCCCCAATGGACACTGCACTAAAGAAAAAGTTGATGATAACGAACAAAGCCCATCTCGCGATGCTGTTTATATCAGTGAGAATCTTATTAAAGAGATTTGTATGGGGGTTCTTCACGCTATGGATAAACAAGGTAATCAGGTTGCTCAAAAAATATTGGCAGAAAAAATTCCGCTCCGCCCAACATCTTCAGAAAAAAAATTTATGAATTACCAGGAGATGTATGAAATATTTATAGCCCAAGGTAAAAGTAATGCTCCTGCTACTCTAAAACAAATGGACACAGTTTGGCACTATTACAATATTAAAGATAAAATTCGTTTAGCTTATCAGCACAATTCTGCTTTTCGTAAACAATTTTTGCACCTAAGCTCAGATTACTTATCAAACACAGTTATACATGAGTGTTCTCACGCCAATCAGATGAATAATGGAGTTTCACAGCATAAACAAGCTAGCTTTTCTGATTTTGGCGATAATCTGACTCAAAAAGAAGAATTTTTTGTCCGGTTTTTGCAAGAAGGTAAGAAGAGTGGTTCAACGCTTAGTCGCGAACAACAGATTATTGGCCGTAGCGAAGAAGTCATTGCCGAAGCGGGAGTAATGGCTCAAAGTTATGTCGGTTTTTTGGCCTTAAATCCTGATGATGAAACAATTAAATGGGTGAACCAAACGTATAATTGTCGTTTATCCTCAGAACACCAATTGTCTGCTATCCCAGCTTCTTTGCGCGCAGAAATGTTTGCGACCAAAGATGGTAAGTACACCCCAAAAGCACAACAAATGCAATATGCCTGCGCTCGCCATGTTTTCAATGCTGTTTTACAAGATTTTGGTCAGCAACAAATGGAAAAAATAGATGCACAAGCTCAAGTCGACTACAACCAGCCAGATTGTTTTCAGTGGCTTAAAGCAAGCTATTTTCCAGATGTTTTTGGAGCGGCTAATGACTATATTAATTCTATACCGGCATCATTGAGAGATGATAATAAAAATCAGCTTAATACAAATAAAATTGCAACCACAATAAATGATTTGCGTAGCAAAACTATCAATGGCAATGTCTCAGAACAAATATTTCACTCACTATTTAAAAATACAAAATCTTCTTCTTTGCAAGATATGCGACCAAATCTAATTGATAGTAAAGCTAGGGAATGAAAATCCATACAAAAAAGCTCCGTAAAAAACGGAGCTTTCTCTAATCAAGTTTGTCAAAGACTATTTTGCCAGTTGAGCAGCAACTTCTGCGGCAAAATCTTCTTCTTTTTTCTGCAAGCCTTCGCCCAGACGGAAGCAGACATATTCTTTCAGCTTAATGTCGGTGCCCAATTCTTTGGCGGCATCGGCAATAACCTGCTTAACCTTTTTGTCCGGATCCATAATATAAGCCTGTTCTTCAAGAACAACTTCTTCATAATATTTGCGAACGCGGCCTTCAACCATTTTTTCAATGATGTTTTCCGGTTTGCCGGAAGCTTTGGCCTGTTCGGCAAAAATAGATTTTTCGTGTTCAACCGCCGCCGGATCAACAGAGGCAATATCCTGGAACAACGGGTTGGAAGCGGCAATATGCATGGCAATATGCTTACCCAGCTCGGCCAGCTTTTCTTTGTCGCCTTTGGATTCGAGTGCAACCAATACGCCGATTTTGCCCAGGCCGGGTTTAACGGCATTGTGGACATAAGCGGCAATAACGCCGTCGCTGACTTCAATCATTTTGGCGCGGCGCAGATTCATATTCTCGCCAATCTTGGCAATCATGTCGGTCAGGCGCTCTTCAAAAGACTTGTGAACTTTCGGGCACTGAAAAGTTTTCATGTTGCAAACTTCGCCAGAGCTCATCAGGGCAACCAAAGCGGCGTCTTGGACATATTCCTGAAAGATTTCGTTTTTGGCGACAAAATCGGTTTCGGAGTTAACCTCGACCACGGCGCCTTTGTTTCCTTCAACGGCAACGGCAACCAAACCTTCTGCGGCAATGCGGCTGGCTTTTTTGGCAGCGGAAGCTAAACCTTTTTTGCGCAGCCAGTCAACGGCTTTTTCCATATCGCCGTCTGTTTCGGTCAATGCTTTTTTGCAGTCCAGCATGCCGGCGCTTGTTGTTTCTCTGAGTTCTTTAACCATAGCGGCAGTAATATTTGTCATTTTTATATCCCTTTAATTGATTTAAAATGTGGCGATACTTATAAAAATACCGCCACAGAACATAACAGCTCTAAATTTCAGAACTATTCGGCGCTGGCTTCAGCCTCGGCAGCAGCTTTTTTGGAAGCTCTTTTTTTAGCCGGTTTGGCTTCGCCTTCAACCATTTCCTCAACCTTAACGCCCTGGGCTGCAATTTCGGCCTGCATACCGTCCAAGACGGCTCCGGAAACCAGTTCAGAATAGAACTGAATGGCGCGGATGGCATCGTCGTTGCCCGGAACCGGGAAATCAACGGCTTCAGGATCGGCGTTGGTATCGCAAATGCCGATAACCGGAATACCGAGCTTCTTGGCTTCTTTGATTGCCAAAGATTCTTTCGGCGTATCAATAACGAACAGCAGGTCGGGTTGGCCGCCCATGTTCATAATTCCGCCGAGCTCAAGTTCCAGCTTTTCCTGTTCTTTTTTCAGGTTCTGCATTTCTTTTTTGGTATAGCCTTCATAAGCGTTCTTTTCGGCCATTTCTTTGAGTTTGACCAAACGGGAAATTGATTTGTAAACGGTTTTCCAGTTGGTCATCATACCGCCGAGCCAACGGTGGTTGACATAATACTGTCCGCATCTTTCGGCATTTTCTTTAATAATGTCTTGAGCCTGTCTTTTGGTTCCGACAAACAAAACCTTGCCTCCCTGAGCCGCAATGTCTCTGGCAGTTGCCAAAGCCGTATACAGCATCGGGTATGTCTGTTGCAGGTCAATGATGTGGATGTTGTCTTTTTTGCCAAAGATGTAAGGAGCCATTTTCGGGTTCCAACGACGGGCATGATGTCCGAAATGAACGCCGGCCTCAACCATTTGGCGCATAGTAAAAGTAGGAAGTGTCATTTTAAAATATCCTTTTTTTCCGGTTAAACCTCCGCAGATTTTCGGCCGTCAAAATACGGCACCGGAGCGAGTCCCCGGCGCCTGTTGCGCCGTTTCCCGCCTGTCTGCGTGTGAAATCAGGGGAACGAACCATCCGTTCCCGACGCTTTCTTTTATCACTATTTGCCGAATTTGCAAGCATTTTTTGCAAAAAATCATTGATAAAACTGTTTACGGCTGACGTTTAGCCCTTGTAAATTCGGGAGTGTTGCTGTATTTTAGGCCTAAATTGAATTTGATTGAGGATATAATGAGCGATTTGTTTGAAAGTACGGCGCCGGTCATTAAAGAGTATTCGGCGCAGGATATTGAGGTTTTAGAAGGATTGGAGCCGGTTCGCCACCGCCCCGGCATGTATATCGGCGGCGTTGACGAACAGGCGCTGCATCATCTGGTGGCCGAGATATTGGACAACTCCATGGACGAAGCGGTTGCCGGTTTTGCCAATCACATTGAGGTTCGCGTAAATGCCGACGGTTCGGTAACCATTACTGATAACGGACGCGGCATACCGGTTGATCCGCACCCTAAGTATCCCGGAAAATCGGCTCTGGAAGTCATTATGACCATTCTCCACTCCGGCGGCAAGTTCGGCGGCGGCGCTTATAAGGTTTCCGGCGGATTGCACGGCGTGGGGCTGTCGGTTGTCAATGCCTTGTCCGATCGTCTGGTCGTTGAAATTGCCCGTGACAAAAAACTCTATCGCCAGGAATATTCCAAAGGCAAACCGCTGACTGCCTTGGAGCAGATCGGCAATGCTCCCAACCGTCGCGGCACCTCAATAACTTTCCATCCCGACAGTGAAATTTTTGGCGCTAACTCAACCTTTAACCCTAACAAAATTTACCGTATGGCGCGTTCCAAGGCTTTCCTGTTTAAGGGGATTAAAATTATGTGGAAATGCGCGCCGGAAGTTCTTTCGGAAGGCGATACCACCCCCACCGAGGCCGAACTGATTTTCCCTAACGGCCTGAGCGACTTTCTCAATTATCAGGTTGGCGCCCGGGGAACGATTAATCGCAAGTCTTTTGCCGGCGATGCCGATCTGGCGAATGACGAAGGACGGGTCGAATGGGCAATTACCTGGCCGGAAGATGAGAACGGCTTTTGCTATTCTTATTGCAACACCGTTATCACTCCGCAGGGCGGAACGCATGAAATGGGCTTCAAATCGGCCCTGATTCGCGGATTGAAGGAATACGGCGAAATGGCCAATGTCAAAAAAGCCGCCGGCATCACCGCCGAAGATTTTTTGAGCGATGCCTGCATCATGCTTTCGGTCTTTATTCGCGATCCTCAGTTTCAGGGGCAAACCAAAGATAAGCTGACCTCCGCCAAAGCCGTTCGTCTGGTTGAACAGGCCGTTAAGGATTCTTTTGACCATTGGCTGACTTCCGATGTCGAAAATGCTTCGGCTTTGCTCGAATATGTGATTGAACGTGCCAAAAACCGCCGCAAGAAAAAGGAAGAAAAGGCGCAAACCCGCAAAACTCCGACCAAAAAACTGCGCCTGCCCGGAAAATTGGCCGATTGTTCGCAAGCCGCCGCCGAAAATACCGAAATTTTTATCGTAGAGGGAGATTCTGCGGGTGGTTCCGCCAAGATGGGGCGTGACCGGGTAACCCAGGCGATTTTGCCCCTGCGCGGCAAAATTTTGAACGTCGCCTCCGCCAGCCTGGATAAAATTACCCAAAACCAGGAAATCAAAGATATGATTGAGGCGCTGGGCTGCGGCATTAAGGAACATTATAACGAAGATAACCTGCGTTACGAAAAAATCATCATCATGACCGATGCCGATGTCGACGGTGCCCATATCGCTTCGCTGCTGATGACTTTCTTCTACCAGCAGATGCCCAAGCTGATTGAAAACGGGCATTTGTATATCGCCACCCCGCCGTTGTATAAGATTGTTGTCGGCGGCAACAACTATTATGCCCTGGACGATGAAGACAAAGACCGGATTCTTAAGAAAGTTGTTAAAGGCAACCAAAAACCCGATATCAGCCGTTTCAAAGGCTTGGGCGAAATGAGTGCCCAGCAGCTCAAAGAAACCACAATGGATAAAAAGAACCGTATGCTCTTGAAGGTTCTGGTGCCTTCGGCCGCCACCGAAGAAGGCAAGGAAGAAGCCTTTGAAACCCGCCGCCAGGTTGAGCGTCTGATGGGCAAAAACCCGGAACTGCGCTTCAAATTCATTATAGAACGCGCCAAATTTGTTGACGATTTGGATATCTGACCGCCTGACGTAAAGGAGCCGTAATGATTCGTAATATGACCGCCGCCGACATTGACCGTGTCATGGAAATCTGGCTTGCCGCAACGCTGAAATCGCACGCTTTTATTGACGAGGCCTATTGGCGCCGCAATTTGCCGGCTGTCCGCGATAAATACCTGCCCCGGTCTAATACGATTCTCTGGGAAGAAAAAGGGCAGGTGGCCGGTTTTGTATCCTTGTTGGACAAGACGTACATCGGCGGGATTTTTGTTGACCCGGCCTTGCAGGGAAAGGGGATCGGCAGCGCCCTGATTTTAACTTTGCAGCAGATTTGGCCGATTTTGAGCCTTCGCGTTTATGCCAAAAATCTGCGCGCGGTGGGTTTCTATCGCCGCCATGGTTTCAAAATTCTGATGTCTGAAATCGACCGCAATACCGGAGAAGAGGAGTTGCTGATGTATTGGAGCCTGGGGTATTTGAGCATCAATGATCCGGCTTCGCACTCGTCCAAGCCGCAATAAGGCCTAACGCGCTTCAAAATTAATCCGCGGATCTACCAGCGAATAGGTAATGTCCGAAATCAGCTTGAGAACCAGCCCGAGCAGGGCAGAAATGTACAATGTACCGAAAATAACCGGATAATCGCGAGTCAAAATCGCCTCATAGCCGAGCAGCCCCAAACCATTGAGCGAAAATATAATTTCAATCAACAGCGCACCGGTAAACAGCATTTTAATCAGCATTGACGGAAAGCCGGCAATTACCAGCAACATGGCGTTGCGGAAAACGTGCCCGTAAAGAACCTGCCGTTCGCTCAGCCCTTTGGCGCGGGCTGTCAGCACATATTGCTTGCCCAGCTCGTCCAGAAAAGAATTTTTGGTCAGCATGGTCAGGCTGGCAAATCCGCCGATAACCATGGCAATGACCGGAAGGGTAATATGCCGGAAATAATCGATGATTTTGGCACCCCAGGACAAGTCTGCCCAGTTGTCGGAAGTCAGCCCCCGCAGCGGAAACCAGCTGAAATAAGTTCCGCCGGCAAAAAAGACGATTAAAAAAACCGCAAACAAAAAGACCGGAATGGCCGAACCGATAATCACGGCAAAAGACGTCCAAATGTCAAATTTGGAGCCGTCGCAAACCGCCTTTTTTATGCCGAGCGGAATGGCAATCAGATAAATAATCAGAGTTGTCCACAACCCGAGCGAAATTGAAACCGGCAGTCGCTCGCCAATCAGCTGCAAAACGGTTTTGTCTTTGTAAAAGCTCTTGCCGAAATCAAAACAGGTGTAATCCTTAAGCATTTTAAAAAAGCGAACATACGCAGGCTTGTCGAATCCGAACTGTTTCTCAAGCTCTTTGATCAAATCTTCCGGCACCCCCTGCGACCCCTGATATTTTCCGGAACTGAGTTGCGATGAAACCGCCGCTGCCGCTTCGCCGCCCGCTCCCAGTCCGCGGTATTTTGCCAGCGTCTGTTCAACCGGACCGCCCGGCGCAAACTGGATAATTACAAAATTGACCAGCAAAATCCCCAGCAACGTCAACGGAATCAGCAAAAGGCGTTTCAGAATGTAATTTCTCATTTTGCACCTGCCTTAATCCACCAGGTCATAGGTTGTAATCCTACCTTCAGCCCTGTTTTCGGATGTTCAAATTTATCACGGTAGGCAACTCGCTGATAAGGGGCGTACCATTGCGGAATCAAATAATATTCATGTCGCATGACCCGGTCAAAAGCGCGAAGATAAGCAAGATAGTCCGGTTTGTTTTGGGCCTGGATAAAGCCGTCAATAAGCTTGTCGGCCGTCGGATTTTTAGTTCCGGCCAGGTTCATGCTGCCCTTATTGCCGGCGGCAGTGCTTCCCCACATTTCTTTTTGCTCGTTTCCTGGCATCTGACTCATCGGAAAAGAAAGGATTGCCATGTCAAAATCAAAATTGTCCATCCGGTTTTTGAAAATATTGAGTTCAACGTTCCGAAAGGTCATTTTAACGCCGATTTTCTCCAAGTTTTTAATAAATGGCAGCATAACCCGCGTAAAGGCGGCCCCGTTTGCCGTGTTGCTCAAAACCTCAATTTCCAAAGGTTCTCCGGTCGTTGTATTAACCATTTTCCCGTCTTGGAAACCATATCCGGCTTCCTCTAAAAGTGCCGCCGCCCGTTTCAGGTATTCTCTGGTTCGACGATAGTCCGTATGTCTGGGTATTTCGGGCAAAGAACCGAATACTTCCGGCGGCAGCTCTCTTGCCAATTTGCGCAAAATATCCAATTCTTTTCCCTGTGGTTTTCCGGTCGCAGCCATGTCGCTGTTGGAAAAATAGCTGTCCAGACGGCGGTATTGGTTATAAAACAGTTTCTCGTTTGCCCATTCAAAATTAAACGCCAGGCTGATGGCTTGTCGTACACGCTTGTCGGCGAATTGCGGGCGTCGCAGATTAAAGACGAAACTCTGCAAAATGGCGGTATTGTTATGTCCGATTTCTTCTTTTTTTATTTTTCCTTTTTTAACCTGTTCATTGTCATAACCGGTAACCCAAATCTTGGCAATATATTCTTCGCGCAAATCAATGTTTCCGGCAAACAGGGCCTGCAAAGTGACGGTAGTGTCCTGATAATAGTCGTAACGAATGTTATCAAAGTTGAAAAAGCCTCTGCGGGTAGGCAGGTTCTGGGCCCAGTAATCCTTAACCCGCTCCAGAATAATAAATTTTCCAGGTTCAAATTTAACGATTTTATACGGGCCTCCCGCCGGCATCGGCTTCAATTCCGGTTTGGCAAAATCTTTGTCTTCCCAATACCGGGCCTGCAATACCGGCAGCTGCGCCAAAATCAGCGGCAGTTCTTTGTTCTGGCTCTCCGGCTTAAAATAAAAACGGACATGGCGGTCATTGACCTTTTCTGCCCTTGCCACATCGCCGTAGTAAATTTTATAAAGCGGCGCCCCCTTTTCAACCAGCGCCTTAAAGCTGAAAATTATGTCATCGGCGCTAACCGGCGACCCATCATGAAAACGTGCCTTGGGGTTAAGGATAAAACCGATGTATGAGCGGTCTTCGGGAATGTCAAATTTTTCGGCTACCAGCGGATAAGCGGTGGATATGTCGTCGCTCGGCACAATGGCAAGCGTGTCCAGCGTCAAACCGGCCGCTTCATAAGCCGGGACTCCCTTGAAAATAAACGGATTGAAACTGTCAAATCCGCCATACGCCGGCATAACGATCCGCCCGCCTTTGGGCGCCTGGGGATTAACATAATCAAAGTTTTTAAAGCTGGCGGTATATTTCGGCTCGTCGTACAGGCTCAAATAAGGCAGAATTTTCGCTTGAACGTTTGCGGCGGAAATCAAAAACAACAGCCCCGCAACAAACGGAAGCTTATTTATGATAATTTTCCTCATTGGTCCAGCCCCCGAACGGATATGCAAAACTGTCCTCTTCTTTTTCGGTTGCGGAAGGCTTTCCCGCTGCCGGAGAAGTTCCGTAAGAAGAACCTTCGGCCTTTTTCAGCTCTTCCCATTCTTTGCGCAGATTGTCCAAAGTGCGCTGCGTGCTGGACATTTCGGCATACGGAGCGCGCTTGGCCGGCGTCTTTCCGGTTTCCCGGTGTTCGATCATCAGTTCCGGCGTACTGTCGTCATCCGGTCCGCTGATTAGGTCGGATGTACTGTCGGTTTCCGGCAGGCTGATGGAAAATTTCGGAGCATTGCCGCTGCCTGTTCCGCAGACCGGTGTTTCGGTGTCAAAAACGCCGAAAGCCGGTTCCTGCCGATCGTCTGTGGCAGTACCGAAACTGCGCTCCAAAGCAAGGGATAAAACGTCTTTTTCGCCTGTCTGCCCGCTTGAATCCTCGTCAGCCTCCGCCTCTTTTTTCTTCTTCAAAAACGGCAGCTTTCCGGACAGGGTAAATTTGCCGGCCTTATGGGCGCTGCGCGGAGACAAATCATCGGCAGCTGCCGGCCGTGTTTTTTCTTCTTCGTCGTCAATAATCAGCTCCTGCTGATAAGAAGCTTTGGCCTGGGTTGCAAAATCGGTCTGCGGGTTCTGCTTGGCGGCGGTGTTTCGCTTGCGCCGCAGTTCGTCTGAGATTGGCGAAAAAATAGAATAAACCTTGCCCAAAACCCCGTTTTCGATAATGCCGAGAAAAATTTTCTCGTGATCGTGTTTTTCAAACAAATCCACCGTACCGAGATAACGGGCGCAAAATTCCATAATTGTTCCGGCCAGAACCTTGTCTTTCATCGCCTTGTCAAAAATCCGCATCTGAAAGCTCGGCTGATTCAGGTTGACTTCAATAATGACCTTGCCGAAAGCCCATTTTCCGCCATTGCGGACTTTGCTCCACAAACGGTCGATTTGCTCCGGCGAAGCCAGAGAACTGCGCTGAATAATTTCTGAAATCAGTTCGTTCATGTCGGAAATAAACAAATCAAACTGCTGAATGGCAAAGCCGTCCTTAATCTGCTGTTCCCCTTCCAGCATAATCCGTGCCAGCAAATCGGAATAATCCTGGTTTTTTTTCATCTGGTTGAGCAAATAAAACAAATTGCGGTTAAAATTCTGATTATGCAGATATTGGCTGATAATCCCGAAGATGACCCACATTGCAAAAACCGGCAGCAGAACAAAGGCCACATAGACGGAAACGTCAAGAATTCCGGCGTTTGCCAATCCGCCGTCGCCGAGTTTTCCGGCTACCTGAACAATCGAATAAATGACCCACAGCAAAGACGAAAAGACCACGGTAAAAAATGACAGCGCCAGCAATTTGCAAACTCCTTTGGGGTTAATCCTCAAAAACTGCCATAATACTATTACATTCAGCCGAGATTTCAAGGGATTTGCAGACTATTTGCACAATAAGCCAAAATAAGAGTCGAAATCTGCAAAAAATTGTGCTATTCATCATAACAGTTTAAACAACAAGATGAGAAAATAATGAACAGCGATAATACCTTAGTTCTGGATTTTGAAAAAAATATTGTCGAGATAGAAGATAAAATAGAAGCCATGCGCCACCTCGCCGAAGGCGAAGATGTGGATATTACGCCCGAAATTTCCCGTTTGCAGCAAAAATTGGAGAAACAGATGAAAGCTTCTTACGCAAATTTAACCCCGTGGCAGAAGCTTCAGGTCTCCCGCCATCCGCAGCGTCCGCACTGCCTGGATTATGTACATGCCCTGATTGAGGATTTTACCCCGCTCTGCGGTGACCGGCTTTTTGCCGATGACGAAGCGATGATCGGCGGTATCGGGCGCTTCAAAAATATTTCCGTTGTTGTCCTCGGCCAGGAAAAAGGCCACGACCTTGAAAGCCGGGTCAAATATAATTTCGGCATGGCCAAGCCGGAAGGTTACCGCAAGGCGCAGCGCCTGATGGATTTGGCCGACAAGTTTGATATGCCGGTCATCGCTTTTGTCGATACCGACGGCGCTTTTCCTGGGGTTGAGGCTGAAGCCCGCGGGCAGGCGGAAGCGATAGCCTCTTCAATTGAAAAATGCCTGCAAATTAAGGTTCCCATGGTTTCGGTCGTTATCGGCATGGGCGGTTCCGGAGGGGCGATTGCCATTGCCGCCGCCAACCGGGTGCTGATGCTTGAACATTCAATCTATTCTGTTATCTCTCCGGAAGGCTGCGCCTCTATTTTGTGGCGTTCGGCCGACAAGGTCAAGGAGGCGACTGAAGCGCTGAAGCTGACGGCTCAGGATTTGAAAAAATTCGGCGTTATCGATGAGGTTATTCCCGAGCCGACCGGCGGTGCCCATCGTGACCCGCAGCTGACCATCGAACGCGTCGGCAACGCGATTCACCGCCATCTGAAAGATTTAATGCCCTTAAGCGGCGACCAGCTCAAAAAAGAACGTACCGAAAAGTTTTTGGCCATGGGGCGTGAACCGCAGCCCCGCCATAAATAAGGGGCAAAAAATATGCCGCTGACGCCGGAAGTGCAGATAATCGCCTTGGGAATAATCGGAGGATTGCTTCTGATTAATCTTTTGGTTCTGCTGCTTCGGCGCAAAAATCCCGAATTGCGTAACGTTGCGGATATCTTATTCTGCGGTCAGGCTGAACTGGCCGGCCGGCTGACTCAGATTTCCGAATATTCTCGTCAGCAGCAGGACGTTATTGCTTCGGCCATTAACGAACAGCGGGTTTCCGTTCTGAAAATTATGGATGAGAAACTGTTGCAGGTTGCCAAAAATGTTAGTGAAGGTTTGCAGCAAAATACGGTCAAAACCAACGAAACCCTGGCTGATTTGCGGGAACGCCTGGCAAAGATTGATGTTGCGCAGCAAAAAATATCCGCATTGTCTGAACAGGTTGTGTCGCTTCAGGAAGTCTTGTCCAATAAACAGGCGCGCGGCGCTTTCGGCGAAATCCAGCTTAATGATCTGGTTACTTCGGCCTTGCCGCCGTCCGCTTATGAGTTTCAGGTCGTTTTAACCAACCAGAAACGCGCCGATTGTGTGCTGAAATTGCCCAATCCGCCGGGGCTGATTGTGATTGACTCCAAGTTTCCGCTGGAAAGCTATCATGCTTTGCGGGTTGCTTCCAACGACCGTGAAAAGCTTGAAGCCGAACGTTTTTTCAAAGCTTCGGTTTTAAAGCATATCAAAGATATTTCCGAAAAATATATCGTGGCCGGAGAAACCGCGGAATCCGCCCTGATGTTTTTGCCCAGCGAAGCGATTTATGCCGAACTGCATGCCAATTTTCCCGATGTGGTTGAGGCTTCGTACCGTTCCAAAGTCTGGATTGTTTCTCCCACGACCCTGATGGCAACCCTCAATACCGTCCGCGCAATCCTGAAAGATGCCAAAATGCGTGAACAAGCCGGCGTTATCCAAAAAGAGGTCGGGGTTTTGATTGACGATATCGGCCGCTTGGACGGTCGGATTGAAAGCTTGAGCCGGCACTTTAAGCAGGCCAATGAAGATATTGACGGAATTAAGATTTCCTCGGGCAAAATCGCCCGCCGTATCCAGCGGATTGAGGATATCCAGCTCGGCGAAGACGGAAAAATCTCCATTGAACACCAACCGGCCGAAGATATTGCCGGAAAAAGTGCCTGATGTTCTCAACTTTTGATGAGCACTTATGTTAGTCGCTTTGCACAGTTATCCCTTGTTTTTTTCAATAGAAAATGTTAGATGATTCGCAAATTAGTCTCCTTGCCAAAAGACTCATTCCGGTTACCCTCAAGGCTGCCCCCCCCTATGGTGCCGTACCGCTTTCGCTCTGCGGCGTTTACCATAGTTCCGGCTATTTCTCGAATCTAAGGGTTTTTAGGCTGAAACGACAATCTAAAGCGTCATTGC
>UQFU01000013.1 GCA_900540425.1 uncultured Alphaproteobacteria bacterium | reverse complement strand
ACTTTTGCCAGTTCCATGCAATCCGGCAAAAAAGCCATCGGCTTGGTTTATTGGGTCTCAGCCAACAAAGATTATGGCTATATCATGTCTTTGGAAGAACCGGGGGAAGGAACCATGAATCCGTATAATGCCAATATCTATTGCTTGGAATATTTTACCGAGGGGACTAAAGCCGGCGATTGGAAACTTCCACAGCGTATTGAGATGATACGCATGGGTTATGAAAAAAACAATGGTCAGGTTACAGATAAGTTCACAATCGTGAACAAAAAGCTGCGATCGGTAACCAAAGCTGATGGAAAAGCCGCAACCCAACTGACTGCTACCTATTATATAACGAATTCCTATACGCCTTATGCATTTGCTCCCAATAATGGTACATATAGCGGCGGCGGAGGCTGGTTAGCCGGTAACGCAAACAAATACCGCGTCCGCTGTATTACCGTTTTTTGATCTTGGGTAACAAGTATTATTATGTAATCTTTCTCCGACACTCCGTAGGGTAGCGTTCGCGCTCTGCGGAGTGTTTTTCTCTCGGTAACTTTTCTCAGGCGGGCAGGGGCATTATGCAGAGGCCGTTTCTCTTCCTCTTCTGTCATCAACGGGCGTGCCTGCGCCTGTGGATAAAGCGGTAAAGATTAATATTCTAATTTAAAATTCAAAAAAACTGGGCTAAACTTGCACCCGGATGAAATATATAATTGTTTTTTTGGGGAAATATATATGTCAAATCAGGAAGTTGCAGACAGCAACGCGCGTAAGGATTCGCAGCTGCCGGAATTTATTTCTGCCGGAACACCTGTCGAAACCGTTGAAGAAGATAATAAAAACAAATGGTTGGCGAATAATCTGCAACGTTTGATGATTTGGGTCAGTGCGGTTTGGTTTGGAATTGTCATTATCTATATTTCCCAGTTTTTTGGCTGGTCTAACCTGTTTTTAATGATGCCCGATGAATTCGGTGGCTTTTTGGCCGGCGTAACATTGCCGTTGGCTATTATCTGGGTGGTTATGGCCTATATTGACCGTGGCGCCAGCTTCAAAAAAGAAGCTAAATTGCTTCGTGCTTATATGAATCAGCTGGTCTATCCCGAAGATGGCGGCGCCCAAACCGCCAAGGCTCTGGCCGATGCCATCCGTTCGCAGGTCGTGGAATTGCAGGAGGTCACCAAGCAGGCCACTATTCAAACCGAAAAAATTAAAACCGAGCTGGGCAACCGTGTTGATGATTTTGCCAAATTGGTCGGCGTGCTTGACAATTATTCCTCAAAAACCATTACCGAATTGACCGAGGGGGTCAAAACGCTGGTCAGCAGTTTTGACTATGTGGCAGAAAAAGCGACAGTATCAACAGAAATGCTGCAAAGCAAAGTCAGCGACTTTTCCGGCGCCGGAGAACAAATCCGTACCAGCGTGGAAGATATTTTTGAGGCTTTGTTGCCCAAAATTCAGGAGTTAAAGGCTTCTTCCGCCCTGATAAAAAATATTAATGATGAGAATAATGCCAAAATGCTGCGGGCCAACGAATTAATGATTGATTTTCATGACCGCGTCAGCAAAAACATTGATCAGATCAACGAAAGTGTCGGTGCTCAGACCGAACGTCTGGAAAGCGTGGCGGAAAAAGCTTTGGAAAGCGCCGGCAGCCTGCGGGATACAATTGAACGGGATATCCGCAATATTGAGGAAACCCTCAAAAATCACCAAGAATTCTCCCAAAACTTTGTAGAGGCTCTCGACGAAAATATTTCCGGACTGTCGCGCAAGTTTAGCGAACAGAACGAGGCGCTTGGCGTTGAAGTTGAAAAAATCATGACCCGGGCTTCAAATGTCAGCGAAAGCATCGGAACCCAGGTCGACAATATCCGCAATGTTTCTGAAAACGTTATTGAAAATCTGAACGATGTGGACGGGCGGATCGGCAGCGAGGTCAAAGCTCTGCAGCAATATGCCGAAGAAACGGGGGCCGCCGTCAGCGGAGCCGTAACCGTTCTTGAACAGCAGAGCAACAAACTCAGTATGATGAGTGCCAATGCCGTTAAAAATATCGGAGATATGGCTGATAATATGAATGTCCAGTCCGAGACAATGGGCAAATCAGCCGAAAATATGGTTGAAAAATTGGCCAAGGTGTCTGCCGATGTCGAACAGCGCAATCGTGATTTGCGTCTGGTGGCCGAAAGCTCGGTGGCCAAGCTTAATGAAGTCATTGAGGTTATGAACAAACATACCGACAGCCTCAAAGAAACAACTTCCATTGTTCAGACCCAAAGTCAAATCAGCGAAACCTCTCTGGTTCAGCAACAGCGTCATATTACGGCGACGGCAGCCAAAATTGAGGAAATCAAGGCCGAACTCAAACGGCAGATTGAAGATTTGGTTAAGGCTTCCGACACCATCGAAAGCAACGCCGGAGAAATGGTCAATAAGCTTCAAAAACAGTTGGAAAAAACGCTCCAGTCCTGTACTTCGGTGGTTGAAAGTACGCGCAGCCTGAATGAGAATCTTGAACTTCAGACCGCAGCTTTCGATTCCGAAACCTCAAAATCGCTGGTCAAAGCTTCTCAATTTGAAAATACCGTTCGTGCTCAGGTCGAAAATATCAGCAAATCTGCGATTGAGGTTGAAGCAATGTCCAAATCCATCAGCGAAATCCTCGGACGTCAGATAAGCACTCTTAATGATACGGCCGACCATACGGTCAAGAGTATGGATTTGACGGTAACGGCTTTTGAAAAACAGAATGTCAATATCAAAACCGTTACTGACAATACCTTGCAGCATGTGGTTAATATGGTTCAGGTGATGGACGAAAAAGCCGAAGCCATCAATCAGCTGTTTAATCATCAGGAAAATGAATTTTTTGACATCTGCGACAAGATTACCGAAAATACCAACAACATCGGTTCTTCGCTCAAAAAACAGGTTTCGGTTATTGAACAGAATTCAGACCGCGTCTTTTCGCGGATGGCCATGTTGGAAGAAGATTTCAACAAACGTTCTGACGAGGTGGTTAAAATTTCCGGAAAATCTATTGATAAACTTTCGGAAATCTATTCGATTATTTCAGAACAACAAACTGCGGCCCAAACCCACATGCAGGCCATCACCGACAAACTGGCAGAAGTTTACAATGGTTTCAAATCCGGGCTTGATACGCTGGGCGGAGAAGTCGGAAAAATTGAACAGCAGGCTATGACCTCTACCGAAAAGCTTTTGAATAGTGCCGATAAGGTTCAAAATATTCACCAGGTATTAGGCGACAGCGCCAAGAATGTGTCCGGCATTATGGAAAATCATGTCAAAAACCTGGAAGGCAGCCTGAATAAGGTCCGTTCGCAAACGGATATGATTAACGATACGCTGAACCACCAAAAAGACAGCTTGTCCGACATTGTAAATGTAGTCTCAACCCAGGCTCGTCTGGGAGAAGCTTCCATGGCGCAGCAGTACAAGATGTTGGCTGACGTTTCTTCCGAAGTGGCGCAGAAAATCGGCGAAATCAACAGCAGGTTCAAAGACAGTACTGACAGCATTTTTGACATTACTTCCAAATTGTCGTATGAATTTGATGTGTTGGGCGACAAGCTGCTGACTGTCAGTCAGGATGTTGCCAAAGCCTCTAAAAACTCGATTAAGAATATTGAACAGGTTAATCTCTCGCTGAATCAGAGTTCGGACGATTTGGGAAGTTGTGTTAATAAGTCGGTTGCCAAAATCGGCGAAGTCGGCAAAGAATACGAAAAGTATATTGCCAACTTTAATACCGTCACGGCCGAGGCCAGCACCGGCGTTGTCGAAATCAACAAGATGATTGCCGATCAAGGCGACAAGATGACAACCATTACCGACGATACGCGCAAATTGGTCGAATTCTTCAACAAAGTGCTTAACGATACCTCTCTGGAATTCTCCAAACGGGCTCAGCAGGCTTATGATAAGGTGAAAGGCTTTGGCGAAAGCCTCAAGTCCCTGAGCCTGCAAATCGGCGAAACCGCAAAAATGAGTTCAATCCACATGGAAAATTCCAGCGATAAAATCCGTTCTTCCATTTCTGAAATTTCTTCCAATGCCGAACGGATATCTAATGAGATCCGCAGTTCCGGCGAGGTATTTCTGCAACAGTCCAATGTCCTGATGGCCGCAACCGACGAAACCATCAAAAAAGTCAATGAAGCAATGCAAAATATCAATGCCGCTACCACCGAATTTGACGCTAAAGGCACGGATATTGTCGGAAAATCAAATCACCTGACGGATTTGTTTACCCGCCAGCTTGAAGAATTGCAAGACACTTCCCAAAAGGCGGACAGCAAAATCAGCGAACTTGAAAAACGCTATAAGCGCATCAAAGTTGAAAACTTCCTCAAAGACGCCGGTTATGTGGTTGAAAAACTTGAAACCATGGCCGTTGATATGAACCGGATTTTTACCCCCGACGCCGAAGAAGAATTGTGGAAAAAATATTATGCCGGCGATACGGCTGCTTTTGTCCGCCATTTGTCGCGCAATATGAACAAACAGCAGGTTTTGCAAATTCGCTCCGAGTTTGAGAAAAATCTTGAATTCCGCGATTTGGTAACCCGTTATATGTCCGATTTTGAGGCTCTTATTGCCGAAGCCAAGAAAAATGAGCGTTCCGGCGTTTTGATGGCCGTTATCTCCGGTTCCGATGTCGGAAAGTTATATTATATCCTGGCCCGTTCTCTGGATAAATTGGGGTAGGAGAGTGATTGATGTCGGCCGTTAATATCAGTTCACAGGCTTTTGCCGAACTTAGCGCCCAAATCTTTGAAAACGCATCCCGGCTGAAAAGCCGTAATGCCGGAAAATATGCCGATACCGCGGCCGATAATGATATTATTGCGGAAAGTTTGCGTCAAAATGAAATTTCCGGTGCCGGAAAAAGAATACGCGGCAAACCGGTTTCCCTGCATAATTATGCCCAGACCTACCTCGGGCCGGATGCTGTTTACAGCCTCCACAGTTTTAATGCTTTTCAAACCGCCCCGGGAATTAAACAATATGCCGGAGAGGTATATAACACGGCAGTCAACCTCAATGAAGAACCTAAAATCCTTTTGGATTTTTTGCACAAAAACAATAAAAACTTTGATTTCAAAATATGATACAGGATTTAGGATTTAAAAGCCCGGTCTTTTTGGCGCCGATGGCCGGCATTACCGACAAACCGATGCGCCGGCTGGTTTCCGGACTCGGCGGAGGAAATATTGTCTCGGAGATGGTTGCGATTAACGCCTTGCAGCGGAAAAATCCCAAAAGTTTCCGCATTGCCGACGTCCGGGACGAAAATTATCCGGTAACCGTACAAATGGTGGGCGGCGATGTCGGGCTTTTTATCGAAGCGGCTGAATTTCTGCGTGAGCTGGGCGCCGCGTCTTTGGATATCAACATGGGCTGTCCGGTCAAAAAAATCGTCAATAACCGCTCCGGCTCGGATTTAATGCGCAATCCCGAGCTGGCATCCAAAATTATCAGCGCCGTCGTCAGGTCTTCTCCGCTCAGGGTTAGTGTCAAATTTCGCAAAGGTTGGGATAACAATCATGTTAATGCCGTTGAATTTGCGCAGATGTGCGAAGAAAGCGGAGCCGCTTTCATAACCGTGCACGGACGCACCAGAAGCGAATTTTATTCCGGAAAAGCCGATTGGGATATTATCGCTGCGGTTAAAGCCGCCGTTAAAATCCCGGTTATCGGCAACGGCGATATAACCTCGCCCCGGAGCGCCAAGGCAATGCTGGATTATACCGGAGCCGATGGCGTAATGGTCGGCCGGGCGGCCCTGGGAGCACCGTGGCTGATTGGCCGGATACACGATTACCTGACAACAGGAGCCGAGTCAAAAGATATTTCCGTTTCCGAAATAAAACAGATTTTATTAAGGCATATTAAAGAATTAATAAGTTATTATGGAGAAAAATTAGCCTTGCCGCTTTCGCGAAAATATGTCTGTTGGTATTGCAAAAACCTTCGCGATGCCCGCAAGTTTCGGGAAAATTACGTCAGAATCAATAATTTTGCCGATGCATTTCAGGCAATAGATGATTATTTTGACCATTGCGAAATGCTGAAAGGATCGGAAGAATGAAAATCATCGTCGGCGGCGCCGGCAGCGTCGGACAAAGCATAGTCGGCTACCTTGCCCAGGGCAGCAACGACATTATTGTCGTTGACAATGATCAGAAAAAACTCGACGAACTGTCTCAGATTGCCGATGTCCGGCCTGTCAGCGGTTCGGTTTCTTACCCCGGCATATTGGAAAAAGCCGGCGCCAAAAGTTCTGACTTGCTGATTGCCGTGACAGACAGCGATGAAACCAATATGGTCGCCTGTCAGGTTGCCTACAGCATGTTCAATCTTCCCAAACGAATTGCCCGTCTGGACAGCGAAGCCTATCTTTCGCCGCTTTGGTCAACCCTCTATAACGAAAGCAATCTGCCGATAGATTTGATTATTTCTCCGGAAAAGGCTATTGCTTCGGCAATTTACAGGCTGTTAAAAGTTCCCGGCTCTTCGGAATATCTGCCTTTTTTTGACGAACGTCTTTATTTGCTGGCATTTCGCTGCACCGCCGCTTGTCCGTTGCTCAAAACGCCCCTGGAACAGTTGAGTATGGTCGCCCCCGAGCTTGAAGTTTCTTTTTTGAGCATTGTTCGCGAAGGGCGGGGATTTATCCCCAAGGGAACAGACGCTTTTGAAGCCGGTGATGAAGTTTATTTTCTGGTTGTCAAAGAAAAAATTGACAATGCTGTCCATGCCTTTGACATGGAGAAACCGGTCGTTGAACGGGTTGTTATTTTCGGCGGCGGACAAATTGCCTTGAATCTGGCGCGTAAACTGGAAAGCGACGACACGATTTTGAGCTGTAAGATTATTGAAGAAAATCAGCAGGAAGCGCGCAAATTGGCTCGCGAGCTGAATAATACGGTGATTATCAACGGCCCGATGCTCAACGATACGATTTTGGAAGAAGCGGCAATCGGGCATACGGATATGGCCGTTGCCGTTACCGGACAGGATAAGGATAATCTGCTGGTGTCGCTGCTTGCCAGACAAAGCGGCGCCTCTTCGGTCATCTCGCTGGTTAATTCCCAGGCTAACAACGCTTTGGTCGACAACATCGGGGACAATATCCTGGTGCACCGCGCTGCCGTGACAATTTCCAGCCTGCTTAAGGAAATTCGCCGCAATCGCATAGAATTTGCCTATTCTCCTGGGCGCGGCTTTGGCGAAATATGGGTTATTGAAATAGATGAAAACATGGCCGCCGCCGAACACAAAATTTCTTCCCTGCGCCTGTCAACGGGAATTAAAATCGGCGCTTTGCTGCGAAACGGCGAAATTTCTTACCCGGAAAACAGCGAGATACTGCATGTTGGCGACACGGTAATATTATATGTAAATTCCGGACAAATCCGCCGGGCTGAACAAATTTTTGCTTAGGAAACAAATGATTGACGATATCATATTCGATTGGGACGGAACGCTGGTAGATACCTTGCCCTTTTTGAAAGAAACTTTTGACAAGACTTTTGAACACCTTGGCCGCAAGACCATGAGCTATGCCGAAATCCGCCGCGTTATTCACGAAAACCAAGGGGTGGACTTGTTCCACAGCGTGTTCGGCGCCCGGGATTTTTTCCAGGCCAAACGTTTTTTTCATACCTATACGCTGCGCCATCACCTTCAAAATCTGTCTCCGCTGCCGGGGGCTGAAGATATTCTCGGTTTTTGCCGCGGGCAGGGGATCCGCTGCCACATTTTCAGCAACAAGCGCGGCAGCATTTTGCGCAGTGAAGTTTCCGGTCTCGGCTGGGAAAAATATTTCTCCCGAATCTGCGGCGCCGGAGATTGCGCCGAAGACAAGCCGTCACCGGAGGCCTGTTGCGCATTCTGGCATCATGAAACGCCGCCCAAAGATCGGATTCTGGTTGTCGGTGACGGTCCCGCAGATACCGAAGCGGCGCGATTCTGGAACTGTCCGGTAGTTATTATCGATGAGAAAAAAGCCTATATCGGAGCTGAACCCGATTATAAGTTGCAAAAATTGATGGATTTTATACCATTGTTGCAAACAATGCTTTACTAATGAAATAAAATATTGTTAACTGAAATATATCAATGAATTAACGATAATTAATAAGGATAAAATAAATGTCCCAGCATATTCAGGAAGAGTTCCTCAATAATTTAAGCAATAATAAGGTATCGGTGACGGTTTTTTTGGTTAACGGCGTCAAACTTCAGGGGCTGATAACCTATTTTGACGAACAATCTTTGCTTTTGCGCCGCGACGGCCATACCCAGTTGATTTATAAACATGCCGTCTCGACGATTATGCCCGGCACCGCCGTTGAAATCGAACCCCAAACAACCGAAGCTTAAGTTTTGCCGGTTATCGAAATAGAGCAAAATCCCCGCAGCAAAGCCTGTGTTATTTGTCCCGTCATTTCCGGCCGGAAAGACGGAATGTCTTCCATTGCCCGATTGGAAGAAGCTGTCGGACTTGCGCGGGCTATCAACCTTGACGTTGTCCACCGGGAAATTGTCCGGCTTCGCGAAGTCAAACCCGGAACTTTCATCAGTCAGGGAATTTTGGACAATCTGATTCCTGTTCTCGCCGAAAAAAACGTTGAGCTTCTGATTGTTGATAATGCCATTACGCCAATCCAACAGCGCAATTTGGAAAAAAAGCTCAATCTTAAGGTGATTGACCGGACGGCGTTGATTTTGGAGATTTTCGGAGAACGCGCCCAAACCAAAGAAGGCAAACTGCAAGTGGAACTGGCGCATCTGACCTATCAGCGCAGCCGTTTGGTACGCAGTTGGACGCACTTGGAACGCCAACGCGGCGGCGCCGGTTTTCTCGGCGGTCCCGGCGAAACCCAGATTGAGCTTGACCGGCGTATTATTGATGAAAAAATTGTCCGGATTAAAAAAGATTTGGAAAAAGTCCGCCAAACCCGATTGCTGCAAAGAGGCGCCCGCCAACGGGTTCCTTATCCGGTCGTCGCTCTGGTCGGCTATACAAATGCCGGCAAATCTTCCGTTTTTAACCGTTTGTCCGCAGCCGGCGTATTTGCCGAAAATTTGTTGTTTGCCACTTTGGACAACACGTTGCGCAAAATCGTCTTGCCTTCCGGCCGGGAGGTTATTCTCTCTGACACGGTCGGCTTTATCTCGGACTTGCCGCATGAACTGATTATGTCTTTC
Source organism: uncultured Alphaproteobacteria bacterium (assembly GCA_900540425.1). Taxonomy (GTDB): domain Bacteria; phylum Pseudomonadota; class Alphaproteobacteria; order RF32; family CAG-239; genus MGBC133411. The sequence goes on along the minus strand of UQFU01000013.1, from coordinate 20,181 downwards.
CGAGCCACGCTGGAAGAAGTCTTGGAAGCGGACATTGTTGTCCATGTCCGTGACATTTCCAACGAAAACAGCGACATTCAGAAAAAAGACGTATTGTCGGTTCTTAAAAGTCTGGGGCTTGACGAAATAGAACATCAGGATTGCTATATTGAACTGCTGAATAAAATCGATCTTTTGGATGGCCAACAGCGACGTTGGGTCGAAGAAACCAAACGACGTTCTCCGGGCGTACTGCCGGTTTCGGCCCTGACCGGCGAAGGTTGCAAAGAGTTTTTGGACTTGCTGGATAAACGGCTTTCCGGAAAACGGCAAAAAATTTCCCTGAGTGTCGAAAACGCCGATGGTGCGCTTGCAGCTTGGATTTATCGCCATTCCGAAGTTTTGTCGGCTGTTGTCGGCGAGCGGCAAACGGATTTTGAAATTCTTATCGAACCCGCAGATTTGCAACGTCTGCGGCAAAAAACGAAACTGCCGTTTAGAACTCTGGGCTAGGGTTGTATTCCGCCCGCCAGTGATTACATCCTCAATAGAAAGAACAGGGGAGGTTAATCATGCAGAAATGGTGGGCTTTGTTATTGTTTTTGGGCGGTTGTGCCGCCGGCAGCGGCGCTTATGAACGTGGGCTGCAAAAGTGGGTGGGCGAGCCGGAACAGGCTCTGTACCAACAATGGGGTGCCCCCAGTAATGTGTTTTATATAACGCCCGACCGCAAAATCATAACCTTTACCCATATCAGTCAAAAAGCCGTAACCGATCCCTATACCGGAGAAGTAAGTTACCAGGCAATCAACAGCGGTTATGAAACGAGTACCGGATACCCTTATTATTGTCGTACTTCTTTTACCGTAACTGACGGTTTTGTAACCGATTATACTTTCAGCGGCGACGATTGCGTTGCCGGGGAGTAGGAAAATGAGTGCCGGTTTCAGCCCGCTCAATCTTAACGAACGTTCCCAATACGACGCATTATATCAAATGTGTCCCGAAAAACCGGCGGACTTAAGCTTTGTCAATCTCTGGAGCTGGCAGGATAAATACAAATACCAATGGAAGTTTGACGAAGATTTGTGCTGGCTCCGAATTTGCAATAAGGATAAAACCGAATATCTTGCTCCGGTTGGCAACTGGCGCCAGAAAAATTGGAAAAGACGCCTCGCGGCATTGAAATTAACGGAATTGAGCCTGAGCCGCGTCCCCAAATCTTTGGTCTGCGGGCTGAAAAGCGAAATCCCCTTTGCTGCGGTTCCTGATCGGGGAAATTGGGAATATTTGTATAAGGTCAGCGACTTAACCGGGCTGAAAGGAGCCGGATATAAAAACAAACGGCGGCAGCTGAACCGTTTTTTGGAAACCTATAATTATGAGTACCGTCCGCTCGGACTGCGGGAAATCCCCGACCTGATAGAGTTGCAGCGCGTTTGGCTGGAACAAAAAGAAATTACCATCAACAATAATCTTCTCGCCGAACATCAGGCGGTTTTGCAGTTGCTGGAAAATTGGCAGGAATTTTCGTCTCGAATGCTGGGAGGCGTCCTGTATGCAGACGGGCTTCCGATTGCCTATACGCTGGCCGAAAAAGCCGACCGGGAATATCTGATTGTCCATTTCGAAAAAGCGCTTTACCGGTATAAGGGGGCTTACCCGGCCATTAATTGGCTGTTTCTGAAACATCTGCCCGAAAGTTTTGAATATGTTAACCGCGAGCAGGATTTGGGAGAAGAGGGGCTTCGCCGGGCCAAAATGGAATATAACCCGGTTGGTTTTATCAAAAAATATTCTCTTACCGCCGAAACCGTCCATTAAAGGGAGAATGTCCATGGGATTTGTAAAATTAATCATTACCTTTGTTGCATTGGCCTTTATACTTCAGTTGCGCATAGCGGTTAAAAAAATCAAAACCGAAGAAAACGACAAAGGTTAATGTTTTAATTTAACACACATGAATAAAGTATTGCAAAGAAATGCATAATTGTTCCGGATAAGACAAAGAAGTGCCAAATTGCATGCGTGTATTTGCGGCTTTTCCAGACATAAAAGAAAATGCCCAGCGTATAAAACAAACCGCCCGCAATCAAAAAAGCCAGCCCGGTGGCCGGGATTGCCGAAACCAACTGTCCCGAGGCAAAGACAATCAGCCATCCCATAAGCAGATATAAACCGATTGACCAAAATTTGGTGCCGCTTCCTTGCGAAAACAGTTTGAGAATTGTTCCCGTCAACGCCAAAAACCAGATAATCCCAAAAATAATCCAGCCGGTTGTTCCCCGCAGATTAACCAGCAAAAACGGTGTATAACTGCCGGCAATCAGATAATAAATTGAAATATGGTCAAACTTTTTGAGCTTTCTTTTGGCTTCGGGAAACGGAATGGCATGATAAAGCGTTGAGGCGGCATAAAGGACAATCATTGAAACCCCGAAAACCGCCGTCGAAACAATCGACCAAACGTCGCCGTAAAAAGCCGAAAGCGTTACCAACACGGCCAGCCCGGCAACTCCGAACAAAATACCGATTCCGTGGATAACGCTACTCCATATCTCCTCTTTGAGGCAATAGGGACGAATAGTTCCGGAAACTGCATTCATTTTCTTCCCCCTTTTTTATATAGCCAAATGGTTGGTATAAATTTAGTTTTATTTAGAACTGATGACAAGGTGTAAAAACAAATATTTTTTTTGGCATACCCTTTGCATATAATCCGGCAGATTAGGAAAGGAATATAAAATGCAAATATCAGCTGTAAACTCTTTATATCGGACTTTTATGCAAAATGCTTCCGCGCAGGGAATTGAACCCCGAAAAGAAGTAACCGTATCTGCCGCTTCTGAAGAAGCGTATCAGTTGGATTTGTCTCCGCAGGCGCAAAAAATGCTGGCCCCAAAGGATACGGCCGCAGCTGCGGCCGAAGCCAAACCGACCCGGCGGCCGGGAGTTTTAAGCCTGCCTGAAAATCAGGCGCTGGTTCAAAGCATCAAGGAACTGGAACAAAAATTAAACGGTTTTCTGTTGTCCCGCAACATTGACAATCTGGCCAATTACCAATTTGAATATCATGAAGACAATACGATTACCCTAAACAATGACATCAAAGACAAAAAAGAAATTGAAGCGGCTGTCAACGGCAACAGCGAACTGGTCGGCGAAATCCGCAATGTTCTGGCCGAGAGTCAGATTGCCGCTGCAAACGACCTTCAGCATCAGTATCTTGATGCCCGCGGCCGGGAAGGGATTAAGGGAAATGTCGAAAAAACCGAAACTCTGCTGCAACGGACAATGAGCTCTCAGCGTATTCTCACCAATGTCGGCGGATACTTCAGCCTGAACGGCGGCAAGCTGAACATTACCTCAATTACCACGGCTCAAAACATTATTTTGATGTAAAGCAAAAAATTACCGGCTCCGGAGAAAAGTGTATTCTCCGGGGCTTTTTTTTGCCTTGGTTAAGAAACGGTGCCTGTCCGAAAATTTGAAATTATTTCTCTAATTATTGAAAAAATCGTATAAAATCATAAAAAGCCTTGCAACTTATTTCAGATATATTAATCTGCAGTTGTCCGTTGTCAAAATCTGGGGATAATTCGGTATGTATTCATACTTAATCAGGCGCCTTTTACCTTTTTTTGTTGTTGCCGTGGCTGCAGAAAGCCTGGAACTTATAATTGTTTCCGTCCTGAAGCATGCCGAAATGGATTTGTCCTTTCTGGTTTTGGTAAAAACTTCCGGTGTTTTGTTTCTCACAACCATAGTTTCGTTTTTCTACCTGATGCTGCCTTATGTCTTTTACCTGTTGTTTTTGCCGGCGGAATACCGAAATTCAAAATTTGACCGGATTGTCACGACCGCCGGATACAGCTTGTTTGTCTTTTTTTGCCTGATAGAAGAAAGCCTGTCTGTTTGGCTGATTTATACCAAAAATACCAAGCTTTTGATTGAAGATAACAACACCTGGGAATCTATTTTGCAAATGTGGCTGATATTATGGAATAACTGGCATGTGTTTACGGCAATCGTATTCCTTTCGCTGGCGGTTATCATTCTGACCGTTCCTTATCTGTTTACATCTCTTCCGGCGCCAAAATTCGGACAACGCCTGTATCACACGGCTCTTTATGTCCTGATTTGCGTTCTGGCTTATGTCAATATTGACATCAACCAGCTGAAAATCAATGCCAACCAAATAAACCGCGTTGTTTCCGAGGAGGGAAGCTATTATCTGATTAAAACGATTAACGAACGGGAGATTGTCCCGGCATTGAAAAAAATCCGTCTGCCGGAAAGAAAGTAAATGTACAAATTACCAAAATGGAAATTGGCCAAAAACCTGAAAAAAGAGCTCTATCGCAAGTCGATTCATTTAAGTTCGCTGTGGATTCCGCTTTTTATTTACTTTGTCCATCCAGGCGTTTCAATCGTTTTCTTTTCGCTGTTGTTTGTCGGCAATGTCCTTATTGAATACGGAAATTACAAAAAATACCCTTGGGCCCGTCGAACCTTTGGCAGCCTGTTTTTTCGTATGCTGCGCAATAAAGAAACCACACATGGCAAATTTCAGGTCAGCGGCTCGTTATATGTGCTGTTGGCGGCTATTGCCTGTACGCTGCTTTTTCCTCAGCCGGTCGCCGTTATCTCTCTTAGCGTCATGTTGATTTCCGATACTTCGGCAGCTTTGTTCGGCAAAGCCTATGGCACCCGAAAACTTTACAAAAACAAATCTTTGGAAGGAACCGTTGCTTTTTTTCTAAGCGCTTTGATTGTCAATATGCTGTGCGAACCGATCTACCACTTTACTTATGCCGGCGTCATTGCCTGCGCTGCAGCCTCGTTTGCCGAAATGTTTGAAGACAAACTTGAAGTAGATGACAATCTGTCAATTCCTTTGGTGGTGGGAACCGTTTTGGTGATCTTGAATTGATAGGAATAAAATCCTTGACAAATTAAGTTTATTATGATATACAGTTCTTGTCACTTGGGACAAATGTGCCCGGAGACAAAAGCGCACAGGAAACTGTGCGTTTTTTTGTTTTTAAATTTTACCAAAAAGGATCATAAAATGAGCGATGACATAATAATAGATGCCGTAAGTCCCCGCGTCAGATATGTTGCTGACGGTACGACTACGGCATTCAGCTTTGTTTTTCCTATTTTTTCCGAACAGGATATGAACGTCTATATTGATGACACATTGATAAAAAGCGGATACAGCGTAACCGGAGCCGGAAACAGCGAAGGCGGTGAAGTTGTTTTTGCATCGGCTCCTCAAAACGGAAAAATTATTACTTTGCTGCGCAATCTGGAAATCAAAAGAACCAGCGATTTTCAGGAAAGCGGTGCCTTTCGTGCCAAAGCCATCAATCACGAATTGGATTATCAAATTGCCTGTTTGCAGCAGCTTAATGAACAGATAAGCCGCAGCGTCAGCTTTCCGCCATATTCCGAATCTGCACAAATGGTTAAATTGCCGGTTCCCGAAAACGGCAAGGCTATTGTCTGGGATCAAAACGGCGCCTCTTTGCGTAATTCAAACCTGGCTTATGATGAGTTGGAAAGCCTGATGGTTGAAACCAAAGAAACCGTTTTGGCTTCCGAAGCCAATGTTCTGGCCAATCAAACGTCAGCCCAAAATGCCAAGAACAATGCGGCGGCAAGCGCAGAACTGGCCAGAACCTGGGCTGTCGGAACACAGGATGAACGCGCCGAAGGCTCGGCCAAGCGCTGGGCGGAAGAAGCAAAATCATATGCTGAAACAACGTCCAGTACCGGATTGTATAACCGACTTTCTAATTGCATCCTGGAAATTCCGCAGAATATAAAATTAGCACTAAACAATAATGTAATAACCTTAAAAGCCGGTTCAAAATTATATAAACCCAATGGAAAAGGTAATTTTTCAGAAATAGCCATAAGCTCAGACATTAATTTTTCTGCTCAGAATTTTGCCACGGCTCCGCATAATCTGGTTTTGTTGCCAAACGGAACTCTTCAGGCATTGAAGCTTGATCAGACTTTTAGCGGCCAAACCGCACCAATACCGTCAACAAAATATGCTTTTTGGTACGATACGGTCAATAATCTGATAAAATATACTTTTGATACCGGCGCAACCTGGCAAAGCGGATGTTCCTTTCCTTTGGTTGTGATTAATATTGTCAACGGTATCGGAATTACATCGTATGAGCCGCCGTTTAACGGTTTTGGTTTTATCGGCAGCTGCTTGTTTGCGCTTCCCGGCGTAAAGCTTCTTATGCCTAACGGCCGAAATAGTGACGGCAGCCTGAATAACTTTGAATATACGACGCTTAACCCTGCGGTTAGTGAGGAGATACCCGGGAACAATGATTATTTCTTGGGTTTCACCTCGGGCGGAGGATTTAAAAGAAATCAGGTCTTTAGTGGATTTTATGTTTCAGACAGTTTTATAAGTACCTCCTCACAATGGTGTTTGTTGTTTAACACGACTGATAATTTTTATTATTCCACAGGAGATTATGGCGCGACATGGAATAAATATACCCTACTTGCTCAAATCGGAATCTTTACGGGAAATAATGGTAAAATCAGCCGGCTGAATGTCCGGCAACCGTTTCGGGCAGCCAATGAGCAGGAAAGCGCCAAGGTAGACGCCGATAACGTCTTCACCCGCAATAATACTTTTAAAACTTCAATCTTGAGCCAACCTGCCGGTATGAGCATACCCAACCTTATCGGCTATGATGCAGCCGGCAATAAAGTTGGAGACATGCTGATTGGCGCCTCGAGCAACGGAAGCTCATACAGTATTTTGCGGATTAACAACAGCAACGGAAGTCTGGGAGCGCAAATTGGATATCGACGCGATGCTTCGGGAAACATTGTCAGCGAAATGACCAAAACCCCGGCGCTTACCGCCAACGACAGTCAGATTACCACAACCTCCTGGACCAAAAGCTATGTAAAAAAATATGGCGGTGTTCCTAATTGGGCCGCCAAAATCACCGAACCGGCCACAATGGCCGGCTGGACGGCGCCAAGCGCCGGCATGGCCATTATTTGTGCCCGGGATACCTATCAAAACGCAAATTTGCTTTTTTACATTAACGATATTCTTGTTTTCAGTCATGGTATGGGATCGGCAGGAAGTTCTGTTAACGGTATTCAGGTTGTTTTCCTGCTGGGCGAAGGAGATAAAATTTCCTATTCCCACGATATGTACGAAGCTATATTCATACCTTATATATAAAAAAGGAGAAAAAAGATGGATAGTGAAATTCTTGATGAAGAATTTGATGCACCGGAACCGGTGCTTTATTTTTATGGAAAATCAAAAGATGACGGCAAGCACATTTTCAGCCTTAATCCTGAAGATATTGAACAGCCTCTTGAAATATCCGAAACAGAGTACCGGGCTTTGCAAAAGGAATCAGCCGGCGGCAAACATTTGGAATGGGATGAAAACGGTTTTCCTGTCGCTGTCGCCTATGGAGCCCAAACTTGGTATGAACCGTTGGAAGGCGGAAAAGTCGGCGCTTTTGCCGGCTACCGTTTCTCCGAAACTTGCATCAAAGCAACCGAGAATATTATTCGCGGTTATGATGGTAACTATTATTTGGCGAGCCGCCTCCCTGAGAAACCGCTGGATCTAGCCAAGCAGGAGAAGCGGGCGGAAATTAATGCTGCCCGCGATGCTGCCGAGCAAAGCGGATTTGAATATATGGGGAAAACGTTTGACAGCGACCAGATTTCCTGCCAGCGGATAAGCTGTGCTGCACAAGCCATGCAACTAATTGCCGTTGCGGAGGGTGAGCCGAAACCTACAATTACCTGGACGTGTCAGGATAATACGACAATCGACCTGACTGCGGCAGAACTTCAAGGACTGGTTGCCGCTTTGGCACAATGGTCAAACAGCTGCCATCAAAAGGCAACTGCATTGAAAACGGCTCTTGCTGCCGCCAAAACGGCAGCTGAAATCGCCGAAATCAGCTGGAATAAAGAATAAGACAACGAGAGGGGGATCGTTTGCCGGTCCTCCTTTTTGCACGACGGCAAAGTTCTGTGTTGAATAAAGCGGGATTAATAAGTATAATATATAACATATCGTTCTAATCATCGAAAGGCCGGGCTATGAAAATACAAACCTCACCCCAATCCGGGATTAAGAAACACTTTTGGCTGTATATTATCACAATCGTTGCCTCCCTGGGCGGTTTGCTGTCAGGCTTCGACATGGGGGTTATCTCCGGGGCGTTGCTTTTCATAAAATCCGACTGGAATTTAGGGGAAGACCAGCAAAGCCTTCTGGTCAGCGCCGCCATTATCGGGGCAATTATCGGCGCCGCCGGAAATGGTTTTCTTGCTGACTTGTACGGCAGAAAAAAAGTCATTGTCGCCACAGCGGTTATCTTTATTGTTGCCTCGGTTCTTTGCGCTTTTTCGCCTGACATCACCTGGCTTGTTATCTCGCGCATGATGATTGGCCTTGCCGTCGGCATGGTTAACTTTGTTGTTCCGGTTTATTTGTCGGAAATAGCGCCGCAGCGCATTCGTGGAATGCTCGTCTCGCTGTTTCAGCTGGCAATCACGGCCGGTATCCTGTTCTCCTATCTGGTAAACGGCGCCTTTGCCGAAGCCGTGTATAATTGGCGTTGGATGATGGGGGCAGGGGTGCTTCCCGCTCTGATCCTGCTTGCCGGCATTATATTTTTGGAAGACACCCCGCGCTGGCTGTTGAGCAAACAACGTGAAAGCGAAGCTAAAGCCGTGTTTAAAAAAATTGAACCGGATAAAAGCGTTACCAGACAAATCAAGGAAATTAAACAGAATCTTGAAGCCGAAAAATCGGCCGGAGAAAAAGTCAGTTTTCAGCGTTGGATGCTGATGCCGGTCTTTGTCGGGGTCGGCATGATGTTTGCCCAGATATGTACGGGCATCAATACCATAATCTATTATACGGCAACAATTTTCCAAAATGCCGGATTCGCATCTAATACCAGCGCCATCTATGCCACAATCGGCGTTGGAGCAGTTAATTTTGTTATGACTATTGTCGCAATTGCGTTTACGGACCGTTGGGGAAGAAAACCCCTGTTATATGCCGGGTTGAGCGGGATGCTGATTGCCTTGGCTTGTCTGGGAACGGCTTTCCGGTTTGGCGACATCTTAGGCGAAAGCTTGCGTTGGGTGGCGGTCGGCAGCGTTATTGTCTACATTGCCTGCTTTGCATTCAGTCTCGGACCGATTGGCTGGATTATGGTTTCAGAAGTCCTGCCCCTCAAAATCCGCGGTTTTGCGATGGGAATCTGTACTGTCGCCAACTTTACGTTCAACCTGATTGTCGTTTCCTCTTTTCCGATATTGGTATCCAAAATCGGCGAAGGTTACACTTTCTGGATTTTCGGCGTCATATCGGTGTTATGCCTGGTGTTTGTCTTCTTTTTTGTTCCTGAGACCAAAGGAATTTCGCTGGAGCGGATTGAAGCCAACTGGCGAAACCGAATACCGGCCCGAAAGTTTTGATTATTTGTCGAAAATATATAAAATTTTACAAAATCATTAATTTTTAATTACAGATATGTAAAATAACTTTAATAAAATAAGTATTGTTTAATTAAATAAAATTACTATGAAAGTTCAACATTATGTTTCGTACGTTGTCGGAATGTTATTAACGTTTCCGATACGGGTGTTTCACCTCTTGTCACCGGAAGGTTCTGGTTTTGCGCAAGAAAAGAAAAATCCCCATGAGATAAAAAATTATCCGACAACCAAGGCTGAGAATTATTCTAATATGCAGGGAATAAAAAGAACCTGCGGTCAATCTCAGCGAAGTGCCAGACTAGCCCGAAAGGAGAAAAATCTCCGCCGGAAATAATGGTATTAAAAAAAGCAAAAGACGGTTTTGACACCGTCTTTTGCTTTTTTAGATGTATGTAATTGGCGGAGAGGAACGCTAAGCAAAAACAACCGCCGCTCCGGTTGTTTTTATCTGCAAGTTCTTGGGAACATCTTAACGAACCAGGGCAGCGAAGCAACCGCAGAGAGTTTAGATGCCCAAGAGGACGAGCTCTGCCCGGTAAAAACGAGCTTGCAAAGCGAAGTTTGAACCGTTCCCCGCCCACAAAAAAAAGCCCGGCCTTGTGGCTGGGCTAAATTGGCGGAGAGGCAGAGATTCGAACTCTGGGAGGGGTCGCCCCCTCGACGGTTTTCAAGACCGCTGCATTAAACCACTCTGCCACCTCTCCATGCGCTATTGTGATTTATACCGCTTCTTTTACCTAAAAGCAAATCAAACGTCAAGAATTATTTTTCATATTTTATTATTTTAAAGCAAGATTTTATAAATTTATTTACCTTTCTCCGCTATCTTGAAAAAAGACAAAAGGTATTGTAATGAAAATAAAATTGGCGGTTACGACATTTTCCTTTGCTCTGCTGATTTCCTGCTGCGCTTCGTCAAGCGTACTGCCGGATCCGGAGCATCATACCTATACCCTCTGGCTGAACAGTCTGAAGTCGGAAATGCTTAAACGCGGCATTTCTCAGCAGACGCTTGACAAAGCTTATGCGCAAACCGATTACTATCACCCGGCTCCCGAAGTTGTGAAGATTGACCGCCGTCAGGCCGAATTTATTTTAACCTCACCCGAATATCTCAACCGTATGGTGCACACGCTGCGAATAAAAAAAGGGCGGGAAAATTACCTGAAACTATATCCCTTGTTTCAAAAAATCCAAAAACGCTATGGCGTCCAGCCGGAATATCTGGTTGCCTTCTGGGGGGCGGAAACCAATTATGGCGTCAATTATGGTACCTATCCTGTTATCGGTGCCCTGACGCAGCTAAGCTATGATCCCAGACGCGCCAAATTTTTCCGCGAACAGCTTTATCATGCCCTGAAGATTGTCGATGCCTCACAAATAGAACCGGAACGAATGATTGGCTCCTGGGCCGGTGCCATGGGGCACTTTCAGTTCATCCCTTCAACATTCAACGCCTATGCGGTCGATTATAACAATGACGGAAAAATAGACATTTGGCACTCCTTTGAAGATGCTGCGGCATCAGCGGCCAATTATTTGCACTCAATCGGCTGGAATGCGGAACAACCTTGGGGAATGGAAGTCAGCCTGCCTTGGAATTTTGATTTTTCCCAAAGCGGGAAGGGGCATGTCAAAACCGTCAAAGAATGGCAAAAGCTCGGTGTCAGAACCCTGAACAACCAAAAGCTGCCGCTTCTGAAAAAATGGAAGGCATCAATTCTTCTGCCGGACGGCCGCAAAGGGCGCGCCTATCTGGTGTTGGATAACTTTTGGCTGATAATGAAATGGAACCGCTCCGAAAACTATGCCCTGGCCATTGGCCTTCTTGCCGATTATATCCGAACTGGCAAGTAGTGGCAGCCTGTGCAAAAAACGCCGGCAACCCGGCTCAAAACCGACGATATTACCAAAATTCAGGCCTTTATTAACCGCATTATAGGCAGCAATCTTGAAGAAGACGGAAAGCTCGGACACCAAACCCGGGAGGAAATCAAAAAAGTTCAAACCATGGCCAAACTTCCGGCCGATGGTTATCCGGATTATAACCTGCTGAATAAGATTAACAATTACAATCCTGAAATCGGCTTTGCCGTTCCGGTTCCCAACCGAAAATTACACAAGGCCAGATAACATCTTTACGAAACCTGAAAAACAGTTTAAATTAGCTGCAAAAGAATATGAGAATTGGATATTTTAAATGAACTTGACTAAACGCAACCTGCTGACTCCGCTGGCAGCTGCCGCGATTCTTCTGCTTTCCGGCTGCGCTTCCGATCGGCTTAACTTGGGCGAATATTCCCAGCGGTCGATTTTCAGCGCCAAGGGCAGTTCCTACAAAATCGGCAAACCATATAAGATTCGCGGCCAATGGTATTATCCGGCCGAAGATTACGGTTACAGCGAAGTCGGTACTGCTTCCTGGTATGGCGAAGATTTTCATGCCAAATACACGGCCAACGGCGAAGTTTATAATATGCATACGCTAACAGCGGCTCACCGTACGCTGCCGCTGCCTTCGATTGTCCGGGTAACCAACCTGGAAAACGGGCGCTCGCTGGTTTTGCGCGTGAATGACCGCGGTCCTTTTGCCAAAAACCGGATTATTGACATTTCCAAACGCGGCGCCCAGCTATTGGGCTTCCAAAATAAAGGAACGGCCAAAGTGCGCGTAGAGATCATGGCCGAAGAAAGCAAGGATCTGAAACAGGCCATTCTGAACAAAACCGAAACCAAACTGGCTCAGCAGCTGCCTGAAGACAATGCCGGCGCTGTTCGCAGCTATACCTCCCAACAGTCCTTGAAAGGAAAGTATTTTGTTCAGGCCGGTTCCTTCAGCAGCCGTGAAGTGGCCGACGATCTGACTGCCCGGCTGACCCGTTTCGGCAATATCAGTACTATGCCCGCAGACGTCAACGGCAACCGCTATTACCGCGTGCGCATGGGGCCTTATACCTGTGAGGCCGACGCCCGCAAGGCGCTGGCGCAAATAGAAAACTTCGGCGTTGCCGGAGCTGCAGTTATCAAAGACTGAAAGAGGTGAGAAATGTTGTTAAAAAATAAGCTGTATCTGACCACATTGTTCGTTTCGGGAATGTTGGCCTCAACGTTGCGGCCGGCATCGGCTATTGAAACTTCGGCCAAAAATGTTTTGGTAATGGACTATGAAACCGGCCAGTACCTCTATGCCAAAGACCACCAGAAAATGATTCCGCCGGCGTCAATGAGCAAATTGATGACCATCTATATGATTTTTGAAAAACTCAAAGACGGCTCGCTCTCCTTGGACGATACCTTTACAGTCAGCGAAAACGCCTGGCGCAAGGGCGGGGCTGCCAGCGGCAGTTCAACTATGTTTTTGAAAATCGGCGAAAAGGTTCCGGTTCGGGATTTGATCCAGGGAATTATTATCCAGTCCGGAAATGACGCTTGTATCGTCGCCGCCGAAAACCTTTCCGGCAGTGAGGAAGATTTTGCCGCCGATATGCAGAAAAAAGCCCGGCAGCTGGGACTGAAACACAGTTCCTTTGCCAATGCCACCGGCTGGCCGCATCCCGACCAGCTGATGTCGGTTGAAGACCTGGCTCGGCTGGCGCGGGTTATAATTTCCGAATTTCCCGAATTCTACCACATTTTCTCCGAACATACTTATACGCACAATAATATCAAACAGGGCAACCGTAATCCGTTGCTTTACAGCATGCCTTATGCCGACGGCCTGAAAACCGGACATACGGAAGAAGCCGGTTTCTGCCTCGTCGCTTCCGCCAAAAAGGACAACCGCCGCCTAATCAGCGTTATGGCCGGGCTCAAAAGCAACAAAGAACGTTCGGAAGAGGCCGAAAAGCTCATGAGCTGGGGCTTTCGGGAATTTTCCAACTATACATTGTTCAAAAAGAATCAGGTTATTGCCGAAATTCCGGTTTGGCTGGGAAGCGAGAACAATATCAATCTGGTTGTTGACCGCGATGTTCGCCGGACGCTGAAAAAAAGCAGCGTTAACAAAGTCAAAATGACGGCCGTTTATGACAAACCGGTAACCGCTCCCATAAAAAAAGGCGACAGGCTCGGAACGATCAAAGTCGACATTCCGGGGCAGGGGGATTTTGAGATTCCGTTGACTGCCGACCGGGACGTTGAAAAGCTCGGCTTCTTCGGGCGGATTGTTTCAAATCTGCATTACCTGCTGTTCGGAGGAATTTAACATGCCCGAAAACCGCGGACGGTTTATCACCTTTGAAGGAGGGGAGGGAACCGGAAAATCAACACAGCTCCGGCTGCTGTCCGATTATCTGTCTTCCCGGCACATTCGCAATATCCGGACCAAAGAACCCGGCGGAACGCCGGTTGGGCTGGAATTGCGAAAACTATTGGTCTGCGGCGACAAAAACAAATTTGATCCGATTGCCGAAGCTTTGTTGTATTATGCCGACCGCCGTGTCCATTTGATTGATAAAATATGGCCGGCGCTGGAAAACGGCGAATGGGTGCTGAGCGACCGTTTTGCCGATTCAACCATGGCTTATCAGTATTACGGTTATGACAAACGCGTTTCGCAAGACGTGCTGCACCGGCTATATGCTTTGGCCGTCGGCAACTTTAAGCCGGATTTGACCATTCTTCTTGATATTGATCCGCAAACCGGATTGGCGCGCTCTCTGCACAAGGCGGAAGGAATGGAAATCAAAGAAACCCGCTTTGAAAGCCGCGAACTGGAGTTCCATAACAACATGCGCCGCGGCTATCTTGAAATGGCGGCAGCCGAGCCGGAACGTTTTGTGGTTTTGAACGCTGACAAAAGCATCGGCGACCTGCATGCCGAAATTGTCAAAGCAGTTGCTGAAAGGTTTGGGTTAGACTGATGCCCGAAGGCTTATCTTATATATCACCGCGCGATAATTCCTATCTTCTCGGTCATGAAGAAGCCGAAAATTTTTTGCTAGAAGCTTGGAAAAACAATTCTCTGCATAATTCCTGGCTGTTTTCCGGTGTCGAGGGCATCGGCAAAGCCACGCTGGCATACAAATTTGCCCGTTTCTTGTTGTCTGCCGATACTTCTCGCAAAGACCAATACGTTTCTTTGGATGTTTCTCCGGATAACCAGGTGTTTAAACTGGTGTCTAACAACGCACATCCCGACCTGAAAATTATCGAACGGGACTACACCGATGCCGACCGCCGCAAAATCATCAAAGCCATCAAAGACGGCGAACAGCTGTCGGGAGAAGAAATGCAGGGACTGAAGCGCTCGGCTTTCATCAGGGTAGACGATGTCAGGACAATCAACGAATTTCTTTCCAAAAAATCGTCGCAAGACGGCTGGCGGGTTGTCATTGTCGACAGTATCGACGATATGAATACGGCCAGCGCCAATGCTATTCTCAAAATTCTGGAAGAACCGCCGCACCAAACCGTATTGTTGCTGATTTCCCACAATCCCAACCGGTTGCTCCCGACCATCAAATCACGCTGTGCCAAGCTGCTTCTGAAACCGCTGAATGATGCCAACCTCGGCAGTTTGCTGCGCCGTTATCGCCCCGGTCTTTCGGAACCGGAAATCAAAGGCTTGGTTGAAATTGGCTCCGGAAGTATCGGCAAGACATTGAACTATGCGGATAACGACGCCTTGGGAAAATATGAAAGGCTCAAAAAAATCGTAACATCCGGCTCCGGCTTCAAACTTGCCGAACTTTTAAGTTTTTGCGATGCCGCCGTTGCCGATGAGGACAATTATTATCTGGTCCAAAGCCTGATCTTAAAGTTGATTCACCAGCTTATCCGCGAAGTTTCTGATATCGAAAATCTCGCCCGAAGCTGGGACGACGCCATAAAAACCTTTAGTGAAACCGACAGCCTGAATCTGGACCGCAAACAGGCATTGTTGACCGTTATCACCAATTTATGCAAGAGGATGTAAAATGTTAATCGACAGCCACTGTCACCTTGATTTTAATGACTTTGACGAAGACTTTGATGAAATTATGGCGCGGGCCCGAGAGGCCGGCGTTACCGCCATGCTCAATGCCGGAAACAATATCAACGAACTTGACCGCCAGCTGGCCTTGTCGGAAACATACCCGTTTATCTATACCGCCGTCGGCGTCCATCCGCATAACGCCGCCGAATATCCTGATATTAAGGCGGCGGACTTTGTCGAAAAATCACATCACAAAAAAGTGGTGGCTATCGGAGAATGCGGATTGGATTACTATTACGACTATTCGCCTCCCGATATTCAGAAAAAAATCTTCATTGAACAGATTATTGCCGCCCAGCAGACCGGCCTGCCGCTGATTATCCATACCCGCGACGCCGACGACGATACCATTGCCATTTTGGACGAATACTACAAAAAAGCACCGTTCAGCGGAGAAATACATTGTTTCAGCACTTCTCGAAAATTGGCCGAATTTGCCCTTTCCATCGGTTTTTATATCTCTGCTTCCGGTATTATTACTTTTAACAAATCCGGAGAATTGCGCGACATTTTCAAGGATGTTCCGTTGGAACGCCTTCTGGTCGAAACCGATTCGCCGTTTTTGGCGCCTATTCCGATGCGCGGCCGCCGCAATGAGCCTTCGTTTGTCCGTTACACGGCCGAACGCCTGGCGCAGCTGAAAGATATTCCTTTTGAAAAATTGGCGCAAATCACTTCGGACAACTTTCACAATCTGTTCCGCAAAGCCAGCGACAAAGGGAGGTATGATTACAAATGAACCGTCTGATTATTTTGGGTTGCGGGGCGGCAATGGGCGTTCCGTCGTTGGGACGCGGCTGGGGCGAATGCAATCCCGAAAACCTCAAAAACAACCGGTTGCGCACCACAACCTATCTTGAATACAACGGCGTCAAACTGCTGATAGATACCAGCCCGGACTTGCGTACCCAGTTGATTAATCAAAACATCAGGGATATTGACGGCGTTTTGTACACGCATTCTCATGCCGACCACCTCCATGGCATCGACGACTTGCGTGAAATCAACCGCATCAGCCGTCAAAGTCTGAACTTTTATGCCGGTCGGATAACGCATAAAGCCATTAAGAAAAGATTTGATTACCTGATTGCCTCGGTCAAAAAAACCAATAACGTCATGCAAAGGCCGAGCCTGATTCCCAATGTTGTCAAAGCCAATCATCCTTTTTATGTCAAAGGCGTTAAAATCACGCCGATAAAACTCAAAGACCATTGCCCGGAATGCCTGGGATATGTTTTTGACGACGGCGAATATGTGCACATTGCCGATTTCAAATCCCTGGCCGGCAGCGCTTATAAAATGATTACAAAACAACCCAAACTCATGGTTATTCCGCTTACGACCATCAGAGGGGAAGTGCAGCATGCCAGCCTTGACGAGATTATGTCGGTAATTAAAAGGATTAATCCGCAGAAAGTTTTGATTAACCACATGACAAACGAATGCGACTATGATAACATTAACCGACTGACGCCGGATTTCGTGCGCCCGGCATATGATAATCTGATTGTTGAATTTTAGAGATATAAAAGAAAGGAATAAATCTGATGTTGTGTATATATCACATTGCCGATCATGACGGCAAAGGTTCTGCTGCCATTGTCAAAAGTGTGTATCCCGATATTGAATTTTATGGCTTCAATCATGACATGGAAGTTCCTTTGGAAGAAATAAAAAAGCACGATAAAATCATCGTCTGTGATATTGCCTTGCCTATGGAGTTAATGTTTGAGCTCAGCAAAACTAAAGATTTCACTTGGATTGACCACCACATTTCGGTTATTAAGCAATATGACGAATACATGAGCAGCGGAAAATACGAGCCGATTAAAGGTTTGCGCCGTTCCGGCACCGCGGCGCTGATTCTGACCTGGGAATATTTCTATCCCGGCCGTCCGGTTCCGTTGGGAATCGAACTCCTCGGCCTGAATGATATTTTCGATTTGCGTGATGACCGTGTTCGCCCGTTTGAATACGCTTTTCAGTCCATGGGGGTTAACCGTCCCGGCGACGAAATCTGGCAAAGGCTCATTAACGGCCAAATTGACATTCCCGCCATGGTCGAGAAGGGGCGCGCAATCTTATCCTGGATCAAGGTGCGCAACTACCGCCTGGTTCGCTCCATGAGCTTTGAAAGCCAGGTATGCGGTTATAAATGCATCTGCGCCAATATGGCTCAGGGGTACTCCGAATTTTTTGATTCTCTGGAAAACCTTGCCGATTATCAGGTTATGGTAAATTTTTACAAAAGCAGCAAAGGAACCTGGAACCTGACCTTTTATTCCAACGCCCCTGAAGTTGACGCGTCCAAAATAGCGGCTTCGTTCGGCGGCGGCGGACACAAAGGCGCCGCCGGAGCATCGGGCTTGAAGCAGCTGCCGGAGTTTTTGCAAAACGGACAGCGCCGCCCGGGAAAATACTAATGAGCAAACATTGGTCGGAAGTCGAATACCTGCATCAAACTGTTCAAAACCCTAATATTGTCATTCGGGGAACTCATAGTTATTACAGCAATGCCTGGACGCCGGATTTTGAAGATTATGTGGTTCGCTATTTGTACGGCGACAAAATCAGCAGTCAAAAATGGCAGCCGCAATGGGAACTGGACAAACTCTACATCGGCGATTATGTCTGTATCGGCGCCGAAACCGTTATCCTGATGGGCGGCAACAATACCCACCGGACAGACTGGTTCAGCGACTATCCTTTTCTGGACGACGTCCTGCGTTCGTATCGGCAAAAGGGCGACACCCGTATCGGCGACGGTGTCTGGATTGGCATGCGAAGCGTTATTCTTCCGGGAATTTCCATCGGGGAGGGGGCGGTTGTCGCGGCCGGAAGCATTGTTGTCAAAGATGTTGCCCCTTATGAAGTGGTAGGAGGAAATCCGGCGCATACCTTGAGGAAAAGATTTGATGATACAATCATAAAACGCCTTCTGGAGATGCGGATTTATGAATTGCCGAAAGATAAATTTGAACGGTTGCGGCCGTTTCTGAGCAACAATGATTTCAGCGCCTTGGAACAGGCATTTCAAAAACTCCCTTAAACAGGCGAAAAGCCGGGGTTTCACAACGCCGGCTTTTCTAAACATTTTTTAACTTACGATTAATTATGAACAAGCGGCAGTTCCTAAAACCCTTGCCTGTATTTTTTTTGAGAAAAATATAGTAATTAAAAATAAATAGTAAATAAAGATAACTGTTTTTTAACATTCGCGGTTAATAATGTCAATGAAGAATTATAATCGGAATCTGCCGCTTTTATTTTTTATTTGAGAATTTTGCCAATCGTGCCAAACCCGATTGAATTTCGAAAAAAAATTAATAAATCCGGCGATAAACAACCATTAAGGATAAGAAGTGGAATAAACCCAATGAAACAACGTCAAACACGCAATAATGAACTTCGTTCCGGCGGCGGCATTGCCGGATTGGTTCACCGGCTGGTTATGCTGCTCCTCTGGCCGCTCCGCAAGCCCTATATTTTTGTTCCGCTCCTGATCCTGATGTATCTGATACCAACCTTTATCGGAGCCCGTCCGGCAGAAGTCCATATCTGGTATTGGAATAAAATAAAAAATCTGTTCGGCCCTGTAAGCGAACAGATTGTCAGCAAAAGCAAAGAGTTTCTTCCCGAAAGCGGCAAACTTTCTTTTCCCGGACTTTCCTCGTCTGCGCAGCCGGAAACGCCGCAGCACAACATAGACAAGGTCGTTGAAAGTTACGAAGCCGAACAGCAGCTGCGCCGCCAAATTTTTGAAAAAGCCAAAAACGCCGAAACGCCCGTCCGGGTAGATATCATGGCGCAGAAGAACCAGCCTCTTGCCCCGCAGTTTGAAAATGAGCCCGAAGCTAAAGCTGTTCCGCCGGTTCCTGTAGTGTCTGAACCGGAAACAGAAAGTGCCGAACCGGCACCTCTTCCTGCAAACAAAGCTGACAACAGCCGCCGGCGCAAGCTGGATCTGATTTATCTCGACACCCCGCAGGAAATTAACGGTGAAGCCTATGTCGTCAATGCCAATGAAATCATCATCGGAGGAAACGACATCTTTCTTTTTGGAATATATGTCGATCCCACCAGCACCGACGGAATGGCCGGCAAAGAATTCTTACAAAATCTGATTGGTAGGGATCCGGTCAAATGTATTATCGAAGCCTACACCAGACAGGGTGTTGCTACCGGAATGTGCTATGTCCGCCATATCAGTATAAACCATACACTGGTCAACAACGGCATCTCACAGGACGTCGCTCTCTGATTGTAATGCCGGACAAGTAAGGAAACAAACAATGTGGCAGCCGGTATTAATGATAAGTGGCTATTTTATAAGTGTATTGGGATTGGCAATGCTTTTTCCCGCCGCTTTAGACGTTTATGATACCGGAAACTCCTGGTCGCCGTTTTTTTCATCCTCAATTATTGCCCTGTTTCTGGGAATGTCCATGTTTCTGGCCAATAAAATCCGCATAGACAAAGTCAGCCTCCAGCAGGGATATTTGTTGACGGTCGTCAGCTGGTTTTCGGTAACTTTAATCGCCTCAATTCCGTTTATTCTGTACGGAACCGTCGAAAATTGGGCCGACGCCGTATTCGAAGCCTCTTCGGGAATCAGCACCACCGGCGCAACCATTATCACCAATCTTGACCATACGCCGCGGGCCATATTGCTGTGGCGGGCGATTCTCAAC
>UQFU01000012.1 GCA_900540425.1 uncultured Alphaproteobacteria bacterium | reverse complement strand
GCTGACTGTCATCATCCGCCTTTTCGGCGCTTATCCCGAGGGTGTGTCCTTTGCCATTTTGATTATGAACGCATTTGTTCCGCTGATTGACCGCTTTGTCCGGCCGCGGGTCTTTGGAACCGGGAGAAAATAAATGACAACCGCAAAAAAAATGCCGTCCACACTCGGAAACATGATAGCTGCCATGGTAATTACTGCCGCTTTGGCCGGAGCCGTCCTTGGAATCAGTTATAAAATCACCAAAGAGCCCATTGAAGCAGCCAAAGACGCCCGTAAACTGGAAGCCGTAAAAGAGGTTGTGTCCGGCGAATTTGACAACAACCCGTTTCAGGACCGGATTGAAATCGGCAAAACCGGAATTGAACTCTACCCGGCACGGCAAGGCTCAAAAATTACCTCAATTGCCGTGAAAACTTACAGCAACAACGGTTTCAGCGGCCGGATTGAGTTGATTGTCGGTTTCCTGCTGGACGGCACCATTAACGGCTACAAAATCATTGATCAAAAAGAAACGCCCGGGCTAGGGACAAAAGTTAGCGAAAATAAATTTTCCGAACAGTTTAAGGGAATGAATCCCGGAAGCGGCAGTTTTAAAGTCCGCCAAGACGGCGGCGAAATAGATGCCGTTACCTCCGCCACCATCAGTTCACGGGCCGTCATCGACGCCATCAAACGCGGCTATGACAATTATACCCGCTTTAGCAGCATGGCCGGAAACGAGGAGAAATAACATGGAAAAACAAAGCTGGAAGAATCTGACCCGCGGAATTGTCCGCGAAAATCCGACCTTCGTCATGCTGTTGGGAATGTGTCCGACCCTGGGCGTTACAACCTCGGCTTCCAACGGGCTCGGCATGGGATTGGCCACCTTATTCGTGCTGATGCTTTCCAACCTGGCCATCTCGAGCGTAAAAAGCCTTATCCCCGATATGGTCAGGATTCCGTGCTATATTGTTATTATTGCCTCTTTCGTAACCGTTGTGGATCTGTTGATGTCGGCTTATCTTCCCGGACTGCATGCCAAACTTGGGATTTTTATTCCGCTGATTGTCGTCAACTGTATTATTCTCGGACGAGCAGAAGCCTTTGCTTCCAAAAACAATCTGTTGCAGTCTTTGCTTGACGCCGTTGGCATGGGACTGGGGTTCACTCTGGGCCTGACATCGCTCGGGATTGTCCGCGAAATTTTGGGCAGCGGTTCGCTGTTCGGATGGAGCTTTGTCGGGGAGGGAGCGGATACCGTTTTGCTGTTCATCATGCCGCCGGGAGCCTTTTTGGCCCTGGCCGGATTAATTATCATATTTAACAAAGTCCGCGGAGTTGCCAAATGAGTTATTTAATGATTTTTATTGCCGCCATTTTTGTTAACAATATTGTTTTATCGCAGTTCTTGGGCATCTGCCCGTTTTTGGGCGTTTCCAAAAAAATCGGTACCGCTGCGGGAATGGGGGTGGCTGTCATGTTCGTCATGACCCTGGCCACAATTGCTACTTATCTGGCCTATCACCTGTTGCTCATTCCTTATCAGTTGGAATTTATGATTACGGTAGTCTTCATCTTAATTATCGCTTCGCTTGTGCAAATGGTTGAAATTATTCTAAAAAAAGTTTCGCCGGGACTTTATCAGGCCTTAGGGATATTCCTGCCTCTGATCACGACCAACTGTGCTGTTTTAGGGGTTGCCATTTTGGCGGCACAAAAAGATTATAACCTGATAAACTCCGTCTGCTTTGCTTTGGCCAATGCCATGGGCTTCACTTTGGCAATTATTCTTTTTGCCGGACTGCGCGAAAGGCTGGATAACTCGGCACTTCCCAATGCCGTCAAAGGAGCGCCGATTGCCTTGATTACTGCAGGATTACTGTCCATGGCCTTCATGGGCTTTACCAGTATCGGACATTAAGTCCGGTTTCTGACACCCCCAAAAAAAACAGGAACATAACGTTCCTGTTTTTTATCAAATCAATCGGAAAACTAACATAACTCTTTTAGTTTCTTCACAATTTCTTCAAACATTTCAAAGGTTAAAACACCTGTATTAATGTTATATCTCGACGTATGATAAGAATTCAGCATAATCAAATTATGCCGTTCCAAAAGATGTTGCGCCCCGTGAGCAAACTTAAAAGCGGACTTTCTGTATCCCAATACCCCCAACAAAGCATTATGCGCCACACTTCCCAAAGTCAGAACGACTTTCAAGTTCGGCATGTCGCGGATTTCTTCAATCAGATAAGCTCCGCAGTTTTTGACTTCATCGCCGGTTACTTTATTCTGCGGCGGCACGCAGCGAACCGAATTTGTCACCCTGACATTAATCAGTTCAAAACCGTCGTCTTTGCGTTTCTGATAATCTCCCCGTGCAAAACCGTATTTTTTCAAAATCGGATAAAGGACATCACCGGCATAATCGTTTGTAAAGGGACGGGCGGTCTGATTGGCGCCGTTCAGCCCCGGAGCCAGCCCCAAAATCAAAACTTCGGCGCTGATATCGCCAAAAGACGGCACCGGACCATTATAATAAGACGGAAATTTTCTTTCGTTTTCTTTTCTAAACTCCAGCAAACGCAGGCACTTATGGCAATTTTTATCCGGACAGGCAAAAGACATTTTCTCATTTCTCCTTTTTTTTCGATTTTAGCACTAAAAAAATAATAAACACCCTTTAAATCCTTTTTTCCAGTATTAAATCAAGTTCAACCAATGGCGAAAACTGACCAAAAGTATATTCCTGTCGTTTAAGAAGAAAGTTTAAATACAGGAATATTCTCCGGCCGGACGCCGTTGTCCGGACTAAACAATACAACCGCACTTTGATTGTATGTAAACGAGATTAAAGATTAAACCTATTTAAATGGAGTTTAAAAAATGAAAAAAACATTACTGTTAGCAGGAGTTGCTTGCCTTTTCTCTTTTGGCGCTAATGCTGAAGAATATAGACCGTATGTTGGTTTGGATTATGTCTTTTCAAATGCAAATATCAAAAAAGAATATAACATGAAAAAAGACTACAATTCCGGTGCGGTTAATGCAGGTATTCAGATTGGCGAATATACGGGCCTTGAAGCCTTCTTCCAGCAGTCCGGTGAAAGAAAGAAAAATATCACCGACACCCTGAACAACAAAACCAAATTCCATGCTTATGGTTTGGATTTGTACGGTTATATGCCAGTTCCTGAATGCAATGAAAAATTCAGCCTTTTAGGCTCTATCGGTATTGCCAACTACAATATCGAAAGCAAATATAACGGCGATATCCGCGGCAAAATCGACAAAGACCGCATTGGTTATCGTGTCGGCCTTGGTGCCCAGTATAACTTCAACGAACACTGGGGCGCTCGTGTCATGGGACGTTACAGTTATCTCGGAACCAAGGTCTTGAAAGACCTGAAAGAAGTTACCGCAGGTATCAGATATACTTTTTAAACGGTATTTCTCCGTCCTTTTTCGAGAAACTCCCGGAATCCTCCGGGAGTTTTTTTGCGCCCAAACAATCCACAGGGCAGGGCGGTAGTTGACTCGTATAAGCAAATTGTATAATAATCAGCAAAAGAAATAAATTATCGGATAAATAACCATGTTGAAAAAGCTCAAAATTTTTATCATAACTGTCCTCTGCGTACTTCCTGCCGCCGCAAACGCGCAAAAATTGCCCCCGGCCTCGTTTAATGACATGTACGTTGCCGCTTCCCAAGGAAAAATCGGTATTTTGAAAGACGCCGTTTATCGCGGAATGGATATTAATGCCGTTAATGAAAACGGCGATACCGGGCTTTGCATGGCAATCAGACGCTGGGATTACCGGGCCTACAATTCTTTCCGGGCTGCCGGAGCGGCACCTCAGACCTACTGTACCGGAACCATTCCCCGGGAACAATATGAAGATTTTATGAGTTCATCGCATATTCCCGAATTTTTCAAATATGAACAGAATGCTTTCTATGCTCCAACAGGTCAAACCAACAGTTCTTTCTGGGGCTGGATTATCGGCGGTGCCATCGTTGCCGCAATTTTGGTTGTCGCTCTATAACCTGAAAGGATTAGAAAAATGAAAAAAAGTACGGCTTATTTCTCAATTTTAATAATTACCCTGGCGATCGTTCTAATCGGCTATTTAGTTCCGGTCGGCAGCATCAAACATTTCGCACATGCTGCTTTTCATGCCGCGTTTAATCCCTGGATTGCCGCTTCGGCCGCTGCCTGCGCCTTTATCTTCCTCAATAACAAAAACTATTGGCTGATTAATATTGCCTGTGCCGTCATTATTGCCGTCGCTTTTGTGCTGATTCACAAAGGCGGATTGGGAGCTTTCGGCATTCTGAGCAAAGCCGTGGCTTTTATCTATATTGTTTATATTCTAAACTATATCCGTCTGATTATCGGCAAGCAGTAAAAATTGATCATGGAACCTAAAAAAAACAACTGGCAGATTGCACTAAGCAACCTCGGAGCTGTATATTTCTTCGCTTGTTTGGGAAGTAATGCTCCTTTTGTCTTTACCTTAATTGGTTTTTTGCTATTTGTATTTGTCAGTATGCCAGTCATGATGAAAAAAGCCTTCCGCAAAATTCCGCTGGAAGAAATTAACATACTAACCCCCGAACAAGAAGATAAGATTTACAATAGCAAACAAACAATAAAAATGCTTATAAGCATCATCCTTATAATGATAATTACATACTACGTCGGACAGAAAAAATATCATCTAGATGACTACCAAACAATAGGCGTCATATATAGTGGTTTCATTATATTCCTAATCAGCATTTATTTTGGGGAATACCGCATTGGATATGACTTTATCAAACGCCAAAAATTTTGGAATATCATGATGATTATTGATACTTTCATCACCACCATAGTATACATGTATGTCCCTTGGGGATCAGCTAAATTTTTTCTTCTCAGCGGACTTGTTTTCTATTGGGCTTTTTGTTGGGATAAACAAACCGTTAACCACAAAAAACAAATGATTATTGAACAGCGCCAAGCAAATATTTCACAAGAAAAAACATCTATCATCGACGAAAAAAAATGAAACGGTTCTAATGTCAAAATTTTTCATCAAACTTTGCCATACTCAATCAGGATTTCAGTCTTGATAAAACAATTATCATGGGACAAACAATCAACGTGGATAGAGAAGGGTAATCCAGCCGAATAAGGTACGGACTTTTGGCTGCCTTATAAGGTTTGATTTATCTCCTTAAAATCACCGCATTCAAAATAACCCTTAACCTCAAAGCTGTAAATTATAATCTATTACAACAAACCAGACGTTTATAATCAACGACAAAAGATATGATTTGACCAACTTGTTAGCATAGAGTAGTGTTGTTCAAACATCTTAATGTTTAGCCCCAGTAATCTCGGAGCATTCTATAAGTAAACTAGTAAACTCCAATAAGCTTTGTCATTTTACATCCCAATCTTTTAATTAACTTATCATCATGCACAACGTTCAGAACATTTGTTAACTTTTGACAAACAAGATAAGTTGTTGTTTTTACAAACATCACCACGAGGGGATGGCCATTTTTCCACATCAATTTGTCGCATAATTTATATTATGAATATCATGAAATATAAATATCAAGATAACTATTGCTCTGACAGCAATTTGAATACAACGTTTTAACATCGCAAATTGATGAAAACTAAAACTCAAAATCAATCTGTTCACGCCAATCGCGGTAAATTAATTCATAAAGCCGCTGAAATCAATTCCTGAGTATATTTGTTCCGCGGATACCTTAAAACCTCGTCACTTGGTCCAACCTCAATCAAACAACCATCCTTCATTACGCCGATGCGGTCCGACATTGCCCGTATTGCCGCCATATCGTGTGAAATAAAGATATATGAAATTCCTCTTTGTTCCTGAATTCTATTTAACAAGGTCAACACCTGTTTTTGGATTGTCACATCCAGCGCCGAAGTTGGCTCGTCCAAAATTAAAATTTTAGGCTTAAGAACCAATGCCCGTGCAATCGCTATTCTCTGCCGTTGTCCGCCGGAAAATTCATGAGGATATTTTGTCAGCGCTTCCTCACTCAAACCGACTTCTTTCAAAACTTTCACAATCCAACGATGCTTATCTTCCTTATCAAGCTCCGGAAAATGAACTTCCAAGCCTTCTCCGACAATATCCGCAACCGACATTCTCGGATTAAGCGAATTATACGGATCCTGAAAAACAATCTGCACCATCTTTCTAAAACTTTTACTTGATTGAATAATATTCTGTTTTTCATCGATATTTTCAAAACTGACAAAACCGTCATGCTTAATCAGATTGGCAATAGCCAACCCCAGCGTCGTTTTTCCGGACCCCGACTCCCCGACAATCCCCAGCGTCTCATTACGATACAACTCTAAAGACACATGGTTAACGGCCGTCAGCTTTTCAGTAACATTACCCCAAAAATTCTTCTTCAGCACAAACTCTACACTAACGTCTTTAGCCGTCATAACAATATCTTTAGAAGAATTATTATTGTTTTTCAGCGAACAAAATGATGATATTAATGTTTTTGTATAATCATTCTGCGGATTGTCAAAAACATCCCCAACCAATCCCTGCTCAACGACCTGCCCGTTTTTCATAACCAAAACTCGGTTTGCCATTTTCCGAACCAAACGCAAATCATGGCTGATAAAAATAATTGACATTCCTGTTTTTTCACGTAATTTCAGCAACAAATCAACAATTTGTTTCTGAACGGTCACATCCAGCGCCGTCGTTGGCTCATCAGCCACCAAAATCTCCGGATTATTAGCCATTGCCATGGCAATCATCACCCTCTGCCGCTGTCCCCCTGACAATTCAAAAGGAAAAGCTTTCATCCGCCGGCGCGCATTCTTGATGCCGGTCATTTTCAACAGGCGCAAAACCTCTCTTTTGGCCTCTTTGGCACTAAACCCGCGATGCAAAATCAAAGCTTCGCTGATTTGTTTTTCAATGCGGTGCAAAGGATTCAAAGAAGACATCGGCTCTTGGAAAATAAAAGCAATTTTATTTCCGCGAATTTGCTGTATTTTTTTGTCTCCAATCAGCTCCCTTCCCTGTAACAAAACCGAAGAATTTGAACTGTGAAAAGCTTTCGGATACGGTAACAAACCCAGCAAAGACAATGCAGTAACCGACTTTCCCGAACCGGATTCCCCGACAATTCCCAATACCTCGCCGCGCTCAACCTTAAAAGAAACGTCTTTAACGGCCTGCATCGCCAAACCATTGCTGTTTCTAAAAAAAACCGACAGATTTTTAACCTCAAGAAGAGCCATTATTTATTCTTCCTCGCATCAAAAGCATCCCGCACCCCTTCCCCGATAAAAATCAACAAGGTCAGAAGCACCGCCAATACAACAAAAATACTGATGCCGATCCAAGGCGCCTGCAGATTATCTTTTCCCTGGCGCACCAAATCTCCCAGCGAAGGATAATCATACGGCAAACCAAAGCCTAAAAAGTCAAGCGCAGTCAATGCAACTATCGCCTCGGACAAAATGAAAGGAACAAAAGTAATCGTGGCAATAACCGCATTAGGAAGAATATGCCGGAACATAATCCGCCCGTTGCCGACCCCCAAAGCCTTTGCCGCCAAAACAAACTCCAAATTGCGCGCCCGCAAAAACTCCGCCCGCACAACGCCGGTCAGATTCACCCATGAAAACAGGATCAAAATCACCAGCAACGTCCAGAACGTGGGCGTAAATATACTTGCAACAATAATCAAAACAAACAGCTGCGGCAAAGATTCCCAAATTTCCAAAAAGCGCTGCATAAATATATCCAGCTTTCCGCCGAAATACCCTTGCACAGCCCCGGCAAAAATTCCGATAACCGAAGAAACTGCCGTCAGCAGAAAAGCAAATACGACAGACAACCGCAACCCATATAAAATGCGAACCAAAATATCCCGCCCTTCATCATCGGTTCCCAACCAATGGCGCCACGACGGAGCTGACGGCGTCGGCACCTCCAAATCATAATCCACCGTGTTGAAAGAAAATCTGATCGGCGGCCAAACTGCCCAGCCGTCCTTCTTGATATTCTCAAGAATCATTTTGTCTTTATAATCGGCCGGTGTCGGAAAATCCCCGCCGAACTCGGCATCGCTGTATGTTCTGAACAGCGGAAAATACAACTCGCCCTTATAACTCAAAAGCAACGGCTTATCATTCGCCAAAACTTCGGCAAATAACGTCAAAACAAACAAAAATAAAAAAATGGCCAGAGAAATTACCGCCCGGCGATTCCGGACAAAAACCGCAATCCGCCGGAGATTCAACGGAGAAATGTGTTTTTCGGCCCAGCTTGCGTTCAAATTTATTTCCCTTCAATATCCTGAGATTTCGGCTCCGGAATGTCAGGAAGCGCTGAATCGTTTTGTTCAAACAGCTTGTCCTCATTCAATTCCGGCTGCTGTTGCGCTTCATCTTTGGACGCGGGAGATTTTTCCGTTTCCGGCTCAGGAACCAACATTGTCGGCCCTTTGCCTTCGCCGGCATCGGAAGTGTCGTCATCTTCGCCGATTTTAATGATAATCTTGTCTGCCTTATCATCGCCCTGAGGAATAATAACCACCTTTTCTTCCCGCTTTTCTTCCTGAACAGAAACCGCGGCATTTTCCTCTTCCAAGTCCTTTTCCGCCTCGCCGGCAACAACTTCCAGCTCCTTGGCGGCCTCTCCTGTTTCCGCGGCTATTTCTTCGCTTTCCGCTACGTTGGCGGTGCCTTCCCCGCTTACGGCATCGGACGGATCGGCTTCCGGTTTTCCGGATTCTGCTTTTTCTTCTGCATCAACCGCTTTCTCCGCAACAACATTTCCGGTATGCAGTTTTATCTCCTTAATCTGCTTGGCCGCCTCTTCTCGAGAAACCTCCCCTATCGTCTTCAGGTCCTGCGGCACATTTTTTTCTTTAGCCTGTTGCGGATCCTGAAGCTTGCTGGCCTCTACTTCCTTATCCGCCAGCACCGGCATCTCAATCGGAATAACCATATCCTGATAATTCGCCCGCAACCAGCTTCGGAACCATTCTCCGGCTTCAGTTAATGTATCGATTGAAGTTTTATCAAAAACATTATGTTTTTCAATATTTTTTAACACTTCTTTCTTCAGATTTTCATCAATATTCAAGCCTTCTTGCTCTACACACAAATCTTTTTTGAACAAATATTGACGAACAATTTTCGGCGTACTGCAAAACCGCCTATTCAAGGTAAACTTGTTATGTTTGGGATCCCGAATGGCCATAGACACCATTCTCTCGGCTTCAAATTTGTCGGCTGGCTTCAAACCGGCAATCTCCAAACCGCTCACTCCCTGCAAAACCACGACGGTATTCTTATCGGCATCAGCTTCCTTAAGCTTGCGCATAAAATCCGCCAATTTGCCAAACAGACATGAAGTCTGCTCAAAATATGCGTTCACCTTTTTATCCTCGGAAACTGAAACCCCGTCTTCCAATATCCACTTGTCAACCGGTTTGAGCTGGCAAAATTCATCATACACATACCCCTGTTCCGGCAGATTCATCCACACAAAATAAGCGCGGTTGCCGCGGCCGGACGCAATATCGTCAGCAACGACATCCAAAGTGCCGACACTTCCTAAAGCGTTAACTTTGGCATAATCAATCCCGACAAGCGGAACATCGGCAATGTTAAAAGACTTCAAAACATTGTATAACGGGCGGTTAAGCGAAAAAATATCCATGCTTCCCAGCCATTGCCCTAGCAACAGCATCACCCTCTGCCGCAGAGTAAACTTTTCGGCATCAACCGCAAAGGGAACCATTCCTCGGCGCAAACAACTGTTTGCCGACGGTTTGCCGCCGATAAAACACAACTCCATGTTGCGGTCTTCAAAAACCTTGCGAACATAACCGTTTTTTTCAAAAGTCTCAAAAACCTTATTTCTTTTCAATTCCGGCCGAAGAGTGGCAATATCGCCAAAATCCCAAGCGTTCTCATAAACGGCATGCTGCCCCAATAAACCGTCCTCGTTTGACATATTCAGGCTTTGCGCCAAATTTTCAGCCTCATTCTTTCCGGTCGTATAAGCGTTGGGAAATAAAATAAACCCATTGCGGGTATATAAGCCCAGCATCGCATTCAGAGTGCTTCTGGCCGCAGTATACTTTGGACTGATTTTTTCCAGATAACGGTATGACGGCAAATTCGGCACCGCAATAAACACAAAATTATTGCCTTTCTTATTAGCCGTAATCACCTTGTCGGCATACAGCTGATGAAAAGCTTCCATACTGTTGCGACGGTTATACAGTTTAACCGTCATCGTCAAAAACACAACGGACAACAAAACAACCGCATAGAATTGCTTCCGGTTTCCGGCAAAAGTAAAAAACAGCCAAGCCGCAACCGCAGCAACGCCGGCAACAAACCATTGCGAAGCCGCGGACAGGAAACCGGCCGCTGAATTGCCCAGCCATTCGGCCGCGCCTGCCTGCAAAAACGATGCCTTGTCAAACAGGGCAAATTGATTCATTATTATAACGACAAACAAGAACACACAACCGGCCGCAAGCAGATTTTGAATAAAACGGGCCAGAGAAGCCGCAAACATCAGCAGCCAGGACAAAATAAACAAACCAACAAGAATATACTGCGCTTCCGGAATGAATTCCCATGGCGCGCCGCGAAAAATATTCAGGTTTCCGGCGCCGCAAAACAAAATAAAATCCAGCGCCGCCAGCAGAAAAACAATCAAAGACTTATTAAACCAATCGGCCAAATAGCTCAAAACTCCCGGACCTTGTTTTTTCACCTTGATTTTCACTTTTTTTTCCACAACTTTGACAGGCTCTTTTTTGGATACGGAAGGAACGGGCCTTTCTTCAATTATAATATCTTCCATTGCTTTATCCCTACAGGTTTCTCTATCGTCAATAATATAAGCATAAGTTTTGATATATTTAAAGCAAAAACCTCGAAGCTTGCATAAGTTTCGAGGTTTTCGGCAATAAAATCGGATTGATTATCTGGAGTAAAATTCGATAACCAGATTCGGTTCCATCTGAGATGCATACGGAACATCGTCAAATTTCGGAACAAAGGTGTACTTGGCAGTCAGCTTTTTGCTGTCGACTTCCAAATATCCCGGCAAATCGCGGCTGGTGGATTCAACTGCGGCAATAACCATCGGCAGCTGTTTCGACTTTTCGCGGACTTCAATAACATCGCCGGCTTTCAACAGATAAGAAGGAATGTTAACCTTTTTGCCGTTAACCAAAACATGACCGTGGTTAACAAACTGACGGGCAGCAAAAACGGTCGGAACAAACTTTGATCTGTAAACCAGATTGTCCAGACGGGATTCGAGCAAACCAATCAGGTTTTCAGCGGTATCACCTTTTCTTCTGATGGCTTCTACATAATATTTATGAAACTGTTTTTCGCCGATGTTGCCATAGCTGCTTTTCAGGCTCTGCTTGGCATACAACTGTTCGCCATAGTCAGTCTGCTTTTTTCTGCGCTGACCGTGCTGACCGGGAGCATATTCTCTTTTTGCAAAAGAGCTGTTCGGATGTCCCCACAAAGCTTTGCCATAACGGCGCTCGGCTTTTTTCTTAGCGTTTTCAATACTCTTCATGATATATCCTAATTTTGTTACACTTAACGTTATTGTCCCGGTAGTTTCAACCCTTCAATGCGGTTGAACGGGATATCTCCATATCCGCATTCCCGGAAGTGGCTTCAAATTACACCACATTTTTTCAGATTTCAAGTAAAATTTTCAAAAAAAGCTGGAAATCGGCCGGCAAAAGGTTAATATAACCTCCAAAGGAGAAAATAGACCGATGTCCTACGATTTGTTGTTTCGCCGCGCCGTCGATTTTCATCAAAACGGCGAATTTGACAAAGCTGAAATGCTGTACCGCCAAATTTTGGAAACTGTTCCCGAAAATCCCGAGGTTCTGAACCTTCTCGGGCTGATTGCCCAAATCAAAGGCATCCACCAGGAAGCCGCCGGGCTGTTCTACCGCGCCATAAAAGCCGACGGCAGCCGGGCTCTGTTCCATTTCAACCTCGGCATTTCTCTCAACTGCTGGAATAAGCCCTACGAAGCCCTTGAGGCTTTTTCGCGTGCCGCAGAACTCGACAGCAGCCTCAAAGAAGCCTGGCTGCAAATCGGCAACATCAGGCAGGAGCTGCATCAAACCGCAGAAGCCGAAAAAGCCTATGACCGGGCCCTGAAAATCGATCCCGGTTATGCGGAAGCACAACTGCGCAAAATTTTGCTTGCCCCGCAAACCGCCCTTTCTCAACTGCAAACGTTGCAAAAACAGTTCCCCGAAGAACCATTGATCGACTTTGAACTCGCCCGCATTTTTCTTGCCCGGAACGATTATCCTTCGGCACAGCTTCATGCCCGCAAAGCCGTACGGTCCCTGCCCGACAGCAGCGAACCGCTGACGCTGCTCGGACAGGCCTGCCTGGCCGGAGGACAAATCACGGAAGCCGAAAACTGCTTTACTTCTGCCTTGCAAATCTCCCCGAACGACATTTTCGCCCTGATTAACCTTGCCAACATTGAAACCGGAAATCAACAGTATGAATTGGCGGAAGCGCACTACCGCAGAGCCATTGAGCTTGACGCCAAAAACTTTGACGCCCGCCTGAACCATGGCACTTTGCTATATCGGCAGCAACGGTTGAGCGAAGCGCTTGAAGAATACCGGCAAGCGGTAATTCTCAACCCCAAGAGTGCCGAAGCCAGCAACAATCTTGGACTTATTCTCCGGGATATCCGCGAATACGAAGAGGCGTTAGGCCTGTTTTTTAATGCCTATGCCCTCAATCCCAAATTGGAAGAAATTTCCGTCAATCTGGCTGAAACGCTGACTTTATACCACCGACAAGAGCCGCAAACCGCTCTCAAAATTGCCGAAAATTGGCTCCGACAGGCTCCCGAAAACGTTTTTGCCGCGCATACCGTCGCCGCTCTTGGCGGGAAAGCCGCCGAAAACGATTGTGCATATGCCCAAAAGCTTTTCGACCATTTTGCCGGCAGTTATGATGCCACCCTCAGGCAAATCCAATATGCCCTGCCACAGGAAATCAGCCGCCGTCTCGGAAATGTCCAAGGCAAAATCCTCGACCTCGGCTGTGGAACCGGCCTGCTGGGTGAATGCCTGAAAACTTCGGAAAACCGGATAACCGGCATTGACCTTTCCGCCGAAATGCTCAAACGGGCCAAAACTAAAAACATCTATGAACAACTCATCAAAACCGACATTATATCCTATCTGTCTGCGCCGCATCCGTCTTTTGACCTGATAACCGCCGCCGACGTGTTTTGCTATTTCTCCGACCTCAGGCCGATATTGGAAAAATGCTTTCCGACCCCGGTCTGCTTTTCCGTAGAAGACGGAGATTCCGAGAAAAACTGGCAGATTGCGCCTTCCGGACGCTATCGGCATTCGGTGCGCTATGTTAATAAACTGTTAAGCTCCTTAGGCTATACTTCAATACAGCGTTATTCTCTGCCCTTGCGGCACGAAAACAGAACCGAAGTCCGGGGAACGCTTTTTATCGCCGGCACACCAAAGGAGAAAACAGATGCACAGAGAAGAGCTGATTGATATCTACGACGAACAAATGAACCTCCTCGGAACTGCACCGCGTTCTCAAGCGCATCGCGAAGGACTGTGGCATCAGACTTTTCATTGCTGGATTGTCAGCCGCCCCGATAAAATCTGGCTGCAAAGACGCGGCATTCATGTCGAAACCCATCCCAACAAGCTCGACATTTCTTCGGCCGGACACCTTCTGTCCGGAGAACGCCCCAAGGACGGAATCCGCGAAATTGAAGAAGAATTGGGGCTTCAGGTTAATTTTGACAAGCTTACCAAGCTCTTTACCGCCAAAAAGGTTTCTGACCGCCCGGGATATATAAACCGCGAATTTACGGCAACATATCTGCTCGAAACCGATAAGAAACTGTCCGAACTGAAACTAAATCCCGAAGAAGTTTCCGGCCTGTATGAAGTCTGCATTGACGACCTGATTAACCTGTTTAACCGCAAAGTCAGCAAAGTATACGCTTCCGGGCTTATTCTCGGCGATAACGGACAATTCAGCCTTCAAACCGGTTCTTTCGGCATTTGTGATTTCACACCGCACAGCGCTGACTATTATCTCAAAATTCTTAATACTGCCAAACGCTACCTCACCAATGCCAAGGCTGCATAAATGCCGACACTACCGGTCATTTTGAGCTTAAACCGCAGCAATTATCTTGAAATTATGGATTTATGGGAAAGTTCGGTGCGTGCCACCCATCATTTTCTGCGGCCGGAAGAAATCAGATTTTACCGCCCTTTGGTCCAAAAATACGGCCTGCCCCAATCCAACCTTTTCGGCATCAGACGCAATCAAAAACTGTCCGCTTTCATCGGTCTGCAAGACGCCAAAATCGAAATGCTCTTCGTCCATCCCGACAGCTTTCGCCAAGGATTGGGAAGCGCGCTGCTTTCTTTTGCCATAAAAGAACACGGCTGCCGTTTTATTGACGTTAATGAAGAAAATCCGGAAGCTCTCGCCGTTTACCGCAAATTTGGTTTCCGCCTTGTCAAACGCGACGCAACCGACGACTGTGGCAAACCGCATCCGATTTTACATCTGGCCCTGCCCGCCTAATAGTTCTCTATTCTGACAAAAACTTCGTCAACCTGCGGCTCTTCAAATTTTCGGCGCAAATCGTCAAAATGCCGCCGATTGTTTTCGGCAACAGCCCCTTTGCGTTCTGATATCCGTTTCTTCAAAATTTCGTCCGGTGCATACAGATAATATAATATGGCTTCCGCTCCCATCTCGGCAATTTTCCGGCGAGCCTCATCGCGCGATTTACGATCCCAGAACCCCATGTCCAAAATCACGTCCTTGCCGCTTTGAACAGCAGCTTCCGCCTGCTTCCACAATAACGAAACCGCCCGAGAAAAACACTTCTCCCAGTCTTTTTCATATTCTTCCGGACTGAAACACGACAAGCAATAAGCATCGGGACAAAGAACCTCAGCGCCGGTTTCTGCCGCCAGCTTCCGCGCAAAAGTCGTTTTTCCCGCTCCGAGAAATCCCTGCAAAATATAAACCCTGGCCATTTTCTCCCCTGTCGGCAAAATCCCGGGAACTTCCCGGGACTTGCAGCTTTATTTTTCCTTAGAGCCGGAATCGGCGCCCGGCACCGGCGTCACTTCCGAAATATTCTCCGGAACTTCCGTCTGCATCTCGCTTTCCCGGGCCTGCCGCTCACGCAGCATATCAAAATACGTTTTTCCGGTAACATCTTTAATCTTCGGATCGGCCTTCGCTTCCAAAAGCACTTTTGCAACTTCGCTGCCGCGCGGATTGTAAAGCGCTGTCAGCATCAGCGGCGTAAAACCGGAATCGTCCTGTACATTCACTTGGGCACCGGCCTGTATCAAAAGCCTTGTCATTTCCGGATCAGGGTTCGCAGCAGCCGCCACATGCAGCGGAGTAACCTTTCCCTGGGTCGTAACATTGACGTCAGCTCCCATTTTCAACATCTGGCGGACGTTTTCCAACATTCCCCTTTCCCCGACAGCCTGAAACAGCAATGACAACTCCTGCTTGGCAAAATCGATTTTCGCCCCTTTTTCGGCAAAACCCGCCAACAACGAAGCATCCGGATTCCCGGCAGCGACAATTGCCGCATGGTTGATGTCTTCCTGATGTTTTCCATCCAGCGCAAAACGTTCCAACAGCAACAACGTCACTTCCGTATCATACCGGTTTGCGGCGGCATAATCCAAAACCGTATTTCCCGCCTTGTCTTTGGCAAAAAGATCAACCTGCTTATCCAACAGATATTCAATGACTGCCCGCCCGGCGTTATTGTCAACCGCCTGCATAAGGAGCGTAATGCCTTTGTTGTCGGCAACTTTAAAATTTGCGCCTTTCTGAGCCAGCAAATCCAAAACCTCCCGGCTCTGATCCGCAATCATCGCCGCAAATACC
Source organism: uncultured Alphaproteobacteria bacterium (assembly GCA_900540425.1). Taxonomy (GTDB): domain Bacteria; phylum Pseudomonadota; class Alphaproteobacteria; order RF32; family CAG-239; genus MGBC133411. The sequence continues at coordinate 14,206 of UQFU01000012.1, read as the reverse complement.
GGCGTCCGGCTCTTGGAATCTTTTTGGTTGACAATATTGTCATATTTCAAAACCGTGGCCAGCATTTTTTCCTGATGCGGAATTTGAACCGTTTCCGCAATCAGAGAAAAATCGTCGTCGGCAAGCCGCATCGGCATTTTAGCCTGGGCCAAAACATCCAGAACTTTGGGATCTTTGTTGTTTACAACCGCATATTTGAGGACTTCCTTGGGATTGTCTGTCAGCCGTGCCCCGGCCTCGATCAAAGCCTGAACCGTTGCCGCCCCGCGCGAATTATACAAAGCCAGCTCCAGCGGTGTCATTCCCTGCAAATTGGACTGATTGACATCAGCGCCGTTCTTAGCCAAAATCTTAATCGTTTCCGGCTCGCTTTCAAGCATTACCGCCTTGGCAATCAAACCGTTTCCATCCTTGTCAAACTCAAATACGTTTGCTCCCGCATCAACCAATTCGGCAATAACATCTGCCGGCCTTTTCGTCTGTAATGCCAGGTTAATCAGGCCCATCTGTCCGCCCACCCGAAATCTCACATCTGCCTTGCGGTCAAGCAGCAACTGAACCATTTCCGGACCGCTGCTGTTAGAAACGGCAAAAGCCAGCGGCGACCAGCCGTTGGCATTTATATGATTAACGTCGGCTCCGGCATCAAGCAGCATTCTCGCGGCTTCCGCATTTTGTTTCAATATGGCCATCAGCAGCGGCGTCATGCCGTCTTTTGCTTCGGCATCGGGCTTTGCACCGGCCTCAAGAAACGTTTTTACCATACCGGCATCCCGGTTAGCCGCAGCATACATAAGCAGCGTATAACCGTTTACATCTGTTTTTTTCAAATCCGGACTGTGAATCCTGAGATATTTTCCGACCTTGCAGGGAGTTGATTTCTCGGCCGCCTCAAAAACATTGGCAATCCCGGTATTGTCATAATAATAATGATAATATCCGGCACCTCCCGCCGCTGCAATCGCAACCGCCGCCACGCTGATCCACAAATACTTTTTCATTCTCAATCTCCTCTGCTGTTACTTGTTCGACAACGTAAGATTTTCTACCCATACCGAAGGCGAACCGATGTGCGTTTGGGCAAAATCCAAATCATTCCCTACCTTGCGAATGTCCTTAAGCACCTCATAAAAATTTCCGGCTACCGTAAACTGTGACAACGGTTTTCCTATCCGGCCGTCTTTTATTTCAAAACCGCCGCCGACAACCGAAAAATCGCCGGAAACAAAATCAAGCCCGACATGCAGTCCGCTCAACTCGGTAATGAGTATACCTTCATTAAGTTCAGAAAGCAATTCTTCAAATGAAGTTTTCCCGGGTTTCAAATACAGGTTGGTAACCGTGTTTTTTCCGTTTCCGGTCGAAGTGACGCCAAAGCGGTGGGCCGTTTTCAGATTATGCAGATATGTCTGCAGCACGCCGTCTTTTATAATCTCCTTATATTGCGTCGGATATCCTTCGCCGTCAAATGCCTTTGTCCTGATACCGCCATCCAAAAACGGATCTTCTATAACCGTTACGTCCGCAGCGGCTACTTTTTCGCCGATTTTCCCGTCAAACTTTGACATCTTTTCAATCACTGCCTGCGCCGAAGCCGCCGTTGCCACTCCCGAAAGCAGCATCCGAAAAGATTTGTTGTTGATAATAACCGGAGTCTTTCCCGAAAGAAAATCTACGGCATGCAGTTTGTCCAACGCTTTTTTTACTGTCAATGCCGCCAAATTTTTCGGGTTAAAATCCTCTTCACGGGAAAAATTAACCGTCTCCAAAGCATCTTTAACCTCATCTCCGTCTTTCACCGACAGATACAAGGCGGCACTCGCCCCGCTTCCTTCGCGCGAAACATCCAGCCCCAGAGAGTTGCGGAGAATAATCCGGAATTTCTTTTCCTCATAACCGCAGACAATCACCTTGTTGACCAGCGGACTTTCCGCCAACGCCGCCGCCTCCAAACGCCTCAGAAAATCTTCCTTGTCCAAAAGCTCAAGCCTGTCTTGCAGCGGCTGATACGGTTTCAAATCAGTTCGATATGAACCGCTGCCGTCATAAAAGAAATTATCGTCTTTATCGCTGATCAATGTTGCGTTCTCAACCGCGTTTCTGACAATTTCCGCCGCATCGGCAGCCTCCGGCAGCGCTTCAAAAACAAATTTTCCGATTTTTCCGTTCAACCGGACGTCAAAAACAATCTGCTGCGTTTCATCATTATCCGACTTCTCCGGTTTTCCCTCAAATACGGATAAACTGCGGCCGGCCCGGTAATCATAGCAAATCTGAAATTCTTTCAAACCGGCCTTCTCGGCTTCCGCATACAAAGCATCAATAAATGCAGCCGCTTCCATTATTTTTGCCCTCCGACCGTAATTTCAGAAACCCGGATTGTCGGCTGGCCGACCGTTACCGGAATATGTCCGGAACTCGCGCCGCATGTCCCTTCCTTGAACGCCAAATCGCTGCCCATCATGTCAATTTTTTTCAAAACCTCTATCCCTTTGCCAATCAAACGGGCCCCTTTGACCTGCTCGGCAATTTTGCCGTCCCTGACCAGATAGGCCTCGTCAACCGCAAAATTAAACTCGCCGGTCGTCGTGTTGACCGAACCGCCGCTCAGCTCTTTGGCATAAAGGCCGTACGCCGTCGCGGCAATAATTTCTTCCGGCTCTGACTTTCCGGCGGCAATATATGTATTGCTCATTCGCGGCGCCGGCATATAGGTATAATCCTGACGGCGGCCGGCACCGTTGCTCTCCAGCCCGAGTTTTCTGCCATAAAATTTATCAATCAGATACCCTTTGAGTACCCCGTTCTCAATCAGCAAACGGCGGCCCGCCGGCATTCCTTCGTCATCAATGTTTATCGAGCCCCATAACCCCGGATGCCCGGCATCGTCAAAAGCCGTTACCAGTTCGCTGGCAACCGTCTGTCCGATTTTTCCGCAAAATTCCGATGTCCCGCGCGAAATGGCAATCGCTTCCAAACTATGTCCGCAAGCCTCATGAAAAATCGTGCCGCCAAAACCGTTGGCGATAATAACCGGCATTTTTCCGCTAGGGGCATTGGCGGCATAAGTCCGGGCAACCGCCCTTTCGGCCACATCGGCAGCAAAAGCTTCCCGACCGCCGGGAAAAGAATCAAACAATTCATAACCGCACATTTTGGCAAATCCCCGGCGGGACTGTTCTTTTATCCCGTCCCGCAATGCCATGGCCGAAAGATTAAAACGGGAACGAACCTGCCGGTCTTCGGCCCATACGCCATCCGAATTGGCAATCAGTATTTCACGGTCTTCCGCCTTTATATTTGCCGCCACCTGCTCAATCAACGGGCTCTGGGCATAAACCAGTTCCGAAACTTCTTGCAGCAAAACGATTTTATCGCGTTTGTCCACATCCCGCGGATAAATCAAAACCGGATTCTGATCGGCAATCGCCACAGGCGCCAAATCGGCAGCCTTTGCCGCTGCCTGGCCTTTAATCCCCCGCGCCGCATTCCGAGCCGCTGCCAGCAAGTTGTCGCGGGTTAGAATGTTCGTATGGGCATAAGTCTGAAACGTCCCCAGAAAAACCCTGATGCCGACGCCGTAATGCATACCGGAAGAAATTTTTTTAACCTGCCGTTCCGACAGAAAGATGTCCTCCCCTTGCGTCTTTTCCACAAACACTTCGGCAAAATCGCCGCCCGTAGACAGGGCTTCGTCCAAAATGTCACCGGCCAGATTCTTGTCCAACAAACTCATCGGCGTTCCTTAAAAATCGTTTTTCTTCAAAAACTCGGCCGTTTCCCGCCGCAAGGTCTTAAACAGCAGTTTTCCCGCATGCCCGCTGTCCGGAACAATCACCAGCCGGGAATGGGGCATGGCCTTATGCAGCCGGTACGCCCCTTTGAGCGGACATACGAAATCCAACCGGTTATGCACGATAAGCGTCGGAATTTTTGAAATCTTTTTAATGTTTTTCATAATCTCGTTTTCTTTGAAATAAAACTTCTTGGCCGCATAGGTCATAAAAATACGCGCCTGCGCCAACGTATCCTCATTGACTTCCTGAAGTTCAAACTGCGGATCAAGAGAACTGCGCAGCCTTTCGTACATTCCGTAACGGCTTATTGCGTATTGTTGCTTTTCCCGTTCTCCCGAACAAACCATTTGGGCATAATAGGTCGGAATGTTCTCCCATTCCGAAACCCTCTCCTTAATCTTGTCCAGAATATCCGGATAAAAATAAGCGGCATCTTCTTCCTCCCATCTGGCCGCATCTTCATCTGCCAAAAATACGCTGTTGAGAATCAAAGCCCGAACCTGTTTCGGATAAGTCTCGGCAAACTTCAAAGCCAAAGCGGCTCCCCAGGAAGCACCCTTAACGATCAGAGAATCAAAAATCTTCAGTTCTTTCAGCAAACGTTCCGTATCTTTGATGATGTCTGCCGAAGTGTTCTTGTTCCACTGCCCGCTCGGCAAAGACTTTCCGCTGCCGCGCTGGTCAAAACCGATAATTCGGTATTTTTTTAAATCAAAATCCTGTGCATGCCGCGCCTTAAAACTTCCTCCCGGCCCGCCGTGAAAAACCAGCACCGGCCGCCCTTCCGGATTGCCAAACTCCTGAAAAAACACCCGATGCCCGTCAACTTCAGGCAAATAGCCGCTGTTAAAAGCCCGGGGCTCAAACCACTTATTCCAAAACATCGTTCTTAACTTCCTCTGTTTCGTTCAAATCAATCCAAAAACGCAAAACTTCTCCGTTGGGTTCGTCTTCCACGCCGCCGTTATGCATAATTACTTCAATCGAAGCAAAATTGTCATAATTTGCCGTCAGCAGAATTTTCTTCATGCCGGGGCGCCGGCCTTCTTCTTTAAACGCCGCCATAATCTCGGTAGCATATCCCTTGCCCCGGTATTCCGGACGAACATAATAGCCGCAATGCCCGCCCCGTTTTTCCAAAGCTTCGTTCAATTCATGGCGCAGCCGGCCGATTCCAACCAGTTTTCTCCCGTCATAAGCCCAATAGGTCGTGGAAGGAACGCTCCCTTCCTCCAAATACAATCCCAAAGAGGCATTGTACAGCCGTTGCAAAAACCCGACGATGTTAACCCGGGTGATTTTGCCGTAACCACGCAGAAAACCGGCTTCGTCTTCCGGCATCTGCGAAAGCATTTCCAAAACTTCCGGCCGATAACGCAAGCCGGACTGAATCAACCTGATAGTCACTGTTTTTTCCTTGCTTCTCTCTCCAAAAAACTATATATCCTTATACTATAAGGGTGGATTTATTAATCAAAAGTAAAGAGAAGCAAAATGCCTGCAAAATACAAAAATATTCTTATTTTAACCGGAGCCGGAATCTCCGCCGAGTCCGGACTTTCGACCTTTCGCAGCGCCGGCGGCCTGTGGAATAACCACCGCGTTGAGGACGTTGCTTCCATAGAAGGATTTGAACGCAATCCGGCATTGGTTCACGATTTTTACAACAACCTCAAAACCGAAATCGCCAAAGCCAAGCCCAATGCCGCTCACCTGGCCATCACCAAATTGCAACGGCAATACCCGGGAACCGTCAGCGTCGTAACGCAAAATGTCGACACGCTGCACGAAAAAGCCGGCAATCAAAACGTATTTCATATTCACGGGCAGGTTAACCAGGCCGTCTGCCTGAACTGCGGACACATTCTGGAAACCTGGGGCGACGTTGATACCGAAACCGTTTGCCCGCATTGCGGCATCATGGGCATGATGAAACCGAATATCGTCTTCTTCGGCGAAAATCTGCTCTGTATGGACAAGGTCGAAGAACTGCTGCGCCAATGCGGCTTATTTGTTTCCGTGGGCACCTCCGGCGTTGTCTATCCGGCCGCCGGCTTCGTGCAAACGGCCAAATACTACGGAGCGGCGACCATGGAGTTCACGCTTGAACCTACCGCCAACAATCTCTTGTTTGACCGCCATGTTTACGGCAAGGCCGGACAAACGCTTCCGCCCTTTGTCGAAGAACTTATCCGTCAAGAAAAGAAGGAAGCATAAGCTTCCTTTTTTAATCCCTCTTACGCCACGGCCATAAAAACAATTTGCGGTCGCGGTGGTGATATACATAAACAACCACCAAAATAAAATAAAGCAGCCCCAAGCCCCACAGCCCCCAAAACTTCAGATCCTTATCGTTCCACTCTCGGGTAATTTCGTTCACATTAAGGGCGCTCCCGCTGATTTTGATGTCGTCCGTCGGATTTTCATGCAAAACCGAAACCGCAATCTGATAATCCGGATTCAAGTAATCAAAATCCAAAACCAGTTCGTCGTTGACCGGCGTAATCTTAGCAGTAATCGCTTCCGTCGTTGCCGTATTGTCCAAAGTATAATGAACCATTCCGGCCTCTTTGGGAACCACCAGCCGAATCGGATCATGCCCAGGCTTGGAAACATCTTTGCCCGAAAGCGCGCTGGCACCGACATTGTACAAATAAACCCGGGTCTGATACAAATCTTTATATTCCCTGCCCTTGACCTGTACCCGATAATCATTGTCATTTTGAGAAGAAATAAACGTCAGGGCTTCCGTGTCATACTTCAGAATCGGACGGCTGATATAAAACTGATACCACCCGACGGCAATCGCCGAAACACCGATAATAAACGCGCCGGTCTTACTGGTCAGAAAATCCCACAAAGCCGCCGCACCGTATTTGAACTTATCTGCTATATCCGACATACGAGCATACTCCTTTTATCTTTGCTTTTCCCTATATAATCACTCCGCTGCGGATATAAAGAGAAACGGCCGGGTAAAATATACATACCAAACGGATATCAACGGAAGTTTTCATATAAACGGGCAGTTCTCATAACCATACTCTGATTCAGCTGTCCTCTTTTGACAAATATAAGTCAAAAAACCATACAAATTTTTTCCTGCCATAACCGCTCCTGATTATTTAACCACGATTATCTTCCGCTCAGCCGGTTCGCCAGTTTTTGAAAAAACGACACTCTTTCCTGTTCCAATAAGCCGGATAACTTCGCCCGGCTTTGCCGGCTGGGAACAAACCCCAAATAAATTCCTTTTTCCCTCATTTGTTTTACAAACTCAGATGCTCCGTCATTTTCGGAAAAATAATATCCCCGGTAAATATCCTGCGGCAGCAGTTTGGCGTATACGCCTTGCAAAAACATACGACCGTTATCAATATTCCAATCTTTTAATTCCGGATTTAACTCCCGAATCTCAACCGTAAGCTGTTCCCATTCCTCTTTGCGCCCCGACAGTTCATCAAGACAAGACCGCCGCACGCTGTCCAACAACGGCCGCGGCGCTGCGCTATGTAACAATACCGTATCCGGACGCTTCATCTCCATATAAAAAGAAATTTCATTAATCTTGTCCCCCAGCTTGGAATAATCCATACCTTGCGGCAATTTATACTCTCGCGCAAAAACCGGCTCCGAAACCAGCCCGCGCCGCTGCAATTCCCTGTCTAATGCCTCCGCCGGTGAAAAATCTCTGCCGCCAAGATGTTTTTGACAAACGCTATAAGAGCGTAGCATCTGTTGTTTCTTCTCTTCCATACTCATTGACTGTTCGCTTCTTCTGGTTTCAAGTACCAAATCTCTTAGCCGTCTTTGATGTTCGGGACAAAGACGATAAGTCAGCATCATATTCTCGCAGCGCATCAACTCGTCTAATTTTTCTACGCCTTCTGAAACATTATCGGCAAACCTTCCCTGATTAAACCATTCAATATCTTCCGGCGCAAACTTATAGCAAACACCTCGCAAAAAAGAAATCCGCCCTTGCTCGGTTTTCATCTCCAATTTCAACAATTTCGGATTACGTTCCTTAAGCCATTCGATTTCGTCATACATCTCTTGACGCAACAAAGGATACTCCGCCTTAACTTTTCGTTTATATCCCGAATACTCCGCACCTTTTAGCCTCGGGTTCCGATCTTTTGACACACTTTCATAAAAAGAATATTTCAAAACCCGTTTTTCATAAGTTTCCGGCGTATAGCCTTTCGGCAAAATATAATCATGCGCAAACCGAAAATCTGTTTTTACGCCATTGATTTGCAAGAGTTCATCAAGTGTCTGAGCAGATGAACCGTACCCATGATACAATTCAACTTCACTATACATCAAAGCCTCGGCAATTCTTTCTGCCTGTTTTCGATTCATAATTTCATCCATTCATATAATTTCGCGATAATAATCAAAATATCATATAATCCTATGAAAAACAATCAAAAAAAATGCCCCTAGCCGGGGGTTTTCCATGTACAAAAAGCAGAAGGAAATATCCTTCTGCTTTTTAGCATTTTTAAAGTTTTCCGAGATACATCCACTCTCCACCTTCATAAACTAAATGAAACAAACTGCCGTTGGGCATCGGTTCGTCAGGACGGCCGTACTTCATCAAAAGACAGCGGATAACGCCGCCGTGACTGGCAACGGCAATACGGCTCTGTCGCAGAACCAGCATCTGCTCAAATGCCGCCAGCATCCGATCCTGCATCTGCTGTTTGGTCTCTCCGCCCGGAAAGGCCTTGTCCATATCAACGTTAGGCTTGTACCATGTTGCCCAGATGTCGGCAAACTTCTCCCGAATGTCTTTATTATACATTCCTTCCGCCTGCCCCATGCACCCTTCCCGGAGCTCCGAAATAACCTTCATCGGAATCCGGTGCCAGTCAGAAACAATCTGCGCCATTTGCCTGGCACGCAAAAGAGGACTGCAACAAACCAGTTCAACCCCATGATCTTTCAGCCTGTCAGCCATCTCAAAGGCCTGCCGAATGCCGGTTTCGTTTAACGGTGCGTCAATTCCGCAGCCTTGCATTTTTTTCTGCTTGTTGTAGTCTGTTTCGCCGTGGCGGAAAATAAAAAAATGTTTACTCTCCATACTAATAAAAATTATAATTAATAAAATACCTTGTTTAGACTGCGGAAACTAACAGAAAGAAAACCCAAAATCAACAGCTATTTTCAAATCCGGCGCTTCAAATTTCCCTTGCGCGCAGAAGCCGTGTCTTTCCCGGACATCAAAACCGACAAAATTTCCCGTACCTGCTCCGCCGAATAGGTTTTATACATAAAATCAACCCGGTAAAAATCAGCGGCGACATCTTTTGCCTCTGCCCCAAAACACAGCGGTTCCGCAGCAAAAAGCATCGTTTGGCAATCTTTGGAAAGTACCTCGTACCGCTGCCCGTTCCGGCTCAACCCTACCCACTTTTCACCCCTCGGACAAACCTTGCACGGATTAGAACGGATACACGCTGCACTGGTAAACAACGGCGCGTCCTGATAAACCGGCAGCACTACCGGCAGCGGCGAATTTTCCGCCAGCCTCTGCCAGTTCTCCAAACAGTCCTCCGCCGAAAGCGTTATTCTTGAAGCGCCGGCTTGCCGCGCCTCGGCAATCGCCTGAGAATTAAGCATATACAAAGGGGAGTCAAAGCTCAAATCAATCCCTCTGTCCGGCAAAGCCGCCAACCCCCAGCAATTTCCGATTTCCCATTTCCGATACCCCTGCCCCAACAGTTTCTCAATCAGGGGAATAAAACGTTTCACCTGCCGGCAAACCGCAGGCAACGCAAAACGCAGCTTGTTTTTGGGAACACCCTTCCATGAACCGGCCTCAATTTCGGGAGAAAGCACAAACACCACTTCCGCAACCTTGTCAAAATCGATTCCCGACAAAACTTCCGCCCGGTCAATTCTGACAATCCACGGGGCAGCCGGCCTGTCACGCCGCCCGCATACTTTCGGAAGCTGTCGCTCGCTGACGGTTTCGGGAATTCCCGCATATAACTGCCGACGCAGCTCATTCAGCATTGAAACCGGCACAAACAGCCCTTGAGGATTGTCTATCGTCAGCCCGGACAATTCAAAACCGGAATCTCCGCTCTTGGCAAAAGCCTTGCGAAACGCCTCATCTGTCTTTTGCGGATTTTCCGCTTGGGCAAATTTCCCCGGCAAAAAAACGCGATACCCATCGGCTTCCGCCCAAATCTTCGCAGCGTCACCCCCGGCCGCAACCGCAATCGGCCGCCGCGGTTTAAATTCTCCCGGACGCGGGCGGCTGTAATCATAGGAACCTTTTACCCGGCTGGAAGAAGCCAGATAAACATTCTGCCCTTTTTTTAAAAAAGGAGATTTTGGCGGCACAAGAACCTCTACGGTTTCGCCGGCCGGCGCTTCGAAAACGCTTTTGCCGTTAATCCGCATTGCCTGTACCGAAAATCCAAACGGCTTTTCCTGCCCCTCCGCATCAATCTGCAATCCGTCATGACGAGCCACCGGATGCAAAGTCCGAAAACAAATTTTCCCCCTTCCGACCTGTTCGACTTTTCCGGTCAAAAGTCCGCGATGGCCGACAAAATCCCGGTCAATGACCTCCTTGTCCCGCCGGTTAAAATGAAATTTGCACCACGGGCGCGCAAAAATCTGCCTAATGTTTTCGGCTCTCTGCGCGTCAGCGCCCTGCCCGTCCAAAATCCGCCGGTAATAATCTGTCACCGCCGCCACATACAAAGCCGTTTTTTTGCGCCCTTCAATCTTAAGTGAAGTAACCGGCATTTTCAAAACGTCTTCTTCCAGCGCCATGTCCTTCATCGAAAAATAATGCTTGCAGCCGTCTTCGCCTTCGAACTCCGAACGGCAGGGATACAAGCACTTTCCCCGGTTGGCGCTGCGCCCTGTTTCCAAAGAAGAAAACAGGCACAAACCGCTGTAAGAATAACATAAGGCGCCATGGACAAACGCCTCGGTCTCCAAACCGGGGATTGCCGCAATCTCCTTAATCTCGGACAAAGAAAGCTCCCGCGCCAAAACCACCCGGCTAAACCCAGCTTTTTGCAATGCTAGCGCCCCTTCCTTATTATGAACCGCCATCTGCGTGCTGGCATGCAGCTCCAGTTCCGGATAAGCATTCTTAACCACATGCGCCACCCCAAAATCCTGAACAATCAGGGCGTCAACACCGCAACGGACGCAGATATCGAGATTTTTCAACAAATCGTCCAATTCGTTTTCCTGAATCAGCGTGTTGAGCGCCACATAAACCTTTCGTCCCAGCGAACGTGCATACCCGGCAAATTCGCCAAGCTTTTCTTCGTCAAAATTAGCCGCCGTTGCCCGTGCCGAAAACTGACGCAGCCCCAAATACACCGCATCGGCCCCATAATATAAAGCCGCATACCCGGCCTCAATATCGCCGGCCGGCGCCAAAAGTTCCTTTTTCATAATTCTGTCCTCATCTGTTGATGACTTAACAACTATTGCAGGAATAAAATATTGTCAAGCGGCAACTGCTTTGTCTATTTTAGATATTATCGCAATTTTTATCTATCTACCTCTTTGAAAATTCATAAAAATTTTTTATTTTAGTAAAGATTTTTTAACACTTTTGGTTTAGCTTCAAAAATGATTTCAGAACTTAAACTATTACTTTGGAGAACTAAAATGAAAAATTTGAATGAAAATGCAATCAGAGAAGCCGCTTACTACATCTGGAAAAACAACGGCTGCCCGGCCGGTACCAGCCAGCAGGATTGGAATTTGGCTATTCAGCAGCTGTCTTCCAACAAGTCTTCTTCTCTGTTGAACAATGCATCTTCATTGCTGAAAACGACTTCTTCGGCAAAAAAAAGCAACAGCAAAACTTCTGCCAGCAAAATCGCTGCCCCGAAGAAGACTTCCGCAAAAACCGCTGCCAAAACAACAGCTAAAAAGTCTAAATAACCTGCTAAAATATTTAGCCATAAAAAACTCCTCATAATGAGGAGTTTTTTTTGCCGCTATTTCTTTTTTCGAACCGAACCAAAAATAACGCCGAACAAATAAAAAATCCCCGAAACGATTGTCTTTTTCTCACGCTGCCGCAAACCGCTCCAAAAATTCAACGCCCGATGCCAAAATCCCGGCTGTCCGGTATTCGTCTGTTCCCTCGTTTCCGGCTGCCCGGAAAGTTTGGGAATAAATGTCGGAGAAAAGGGCTTAACCTCACCCCGGAACGGAGCCAGCATCGCGGCAATCTCCTCATCATCGGCATAAGCCCCGTGAATACGCTTCAATGTACCGTCAGACATTAAAAACAAAGCATCGCCGCGCCCTAACAGCTTCTCAGCTCCAGGCATGTCTAAAACAGTCCGCGAGTCAAAAGAGCTGGCAACTTTATATGACAAACGGGTCGGAAAATTCGCCTTCACCACTCCGGTAACGACGTCAACCGACGGCCGTTGCGTTGCTAAAATAATATGTATTCCTGCCGCCCGTGCCTTTTGAGCCAGCCGCTGGATTGCCGCCCCGGCATTTTTATCAGCCATCGTCAAATCGGCAAACTCGTCAATCACGCAAACAATATACGGCAGCCTTCCACCCTGTCGATGATATTCCCCGATGTTCTTGGTCATATTTTCTTCCAACAAAACATACCGCCGTTCCATTTCCTTGATTAATTCCTGCAAAACGGCAGATGCCTCGGCATTGTCGGTAACCACCGGATAAAGCATATATTTTTGATGGTTATACACGCCGAATTCAATCCGTTTGGGATCAATCATCACCAGCTTCAGCTCCTGCGGTGTCTTGTGGACGATTAGTGACAAAACAAAAGTGTTCAGTCCCACGGATTTTCCGGAACCGGTCGTTCCGGCAACCAGTAAATGCGGCATCTTCGCCAAATCGGCAAAAAACGGATCTCCCCGTACGTCAACTCCCAAACAAATCGGCAATTCGCCCTTGGCAGCAGCAAAAGCATCTGACTTCAAAATCGCAGCAAAATCCACAACCCGCATTTCCTCTTCCGGAATTTCAAATCCCAGACATCGGCTGCCGTCAATCGGCTCCACCCGGAGAGCGGAAACCCCCAGCTCACGTGCAATGTCGTCTTCAGCCGCCAAAATATTCTTTAATTTCGTGCCGGCTTCCGGTTCAAATGCGATCTGCCTGATGACCGGCCCGTCACAAACGCCGGCAACTTTCCCCTTGATGCCATAATGTCCCAAAACTTCTTCCAAATTTTGCATAACCGCCTCTTTTTTCTGCCCAATCTGTACGTTATAGTAGGGCGTGATTTTATTTTTTCAATTATCATCAATAAATTATTTAATATTTTAAACTTGGTTTCTTAAAATTTGTTTCTATATAATATGTCAAAACCAACCAAGGAGGAACAATGAAAAAATATTTATTTCTACTGACCGCCGCCGCCATTCTTTCCGGCTGCGAACACCCCGAAAAACTTTGCGCCGTCTATCAGGGAACATTGCCGGCTGCCGATGCCCCCGGCATTAAAACTACAATCACGTTCAAACCGGATATGCAGTTTGAGCAAAAATCCGTATATATTGATAAAAAAGACGGAACATTTCTCGACCGGGGAACATACAGCCTCAACGGCAGCCTGATTGAAACCCGCACCCCCAACGGAGAAAGCGCTTACTACCGGCTGGAAGACAACCGGATTCGCCGCCTTGACACGGACAAAAAAGAAATCTCCGGCGAATTGGCTTCCCACTATATCCTAAAAAAAACCGGCAACTGCCCCCAATAGCCCTTCCGGGTCATTCGTGCTTTTGCCGTCAGTATAAATGTCTTCACGGAGCTGCCGATGGGATATTTTTTAGCCTTAATCGCAATCTTCTTTTGGAGCTGGAATATTATCGTTGCCAGCAGTTTTGCCGCAACATTGTCTCCCTTTGAACTCGCTTTCGGACGTTGGGTCATTGCGGGAACGATTCTCATCGCCATAACATGGAAACAGCTGTGGGCGCAAAGAAAAATTCTGCTCGCACATTGGCCGCTGATTGTCGGGCTGGCACTCTCGGGAATTGTCATCGACAATACCCTGATTTATTATGCCGGAAGAACCGCTTCCGCTGTCAATATCGGCCTTTTAGATACCACCGGACCGATTTTTTTAGTGTTGCTGTCGCGATTTTTTCTAAAAACGCCTATTTCCAAGATTCAAATTCTCGGCTTTCTCATTACCATTTTGGGAGTCATAATCATTATTATCCGCGGTGATTTCACCCAAATCAGCCAAATAAAACTGGTCAGCGGCGATTTCATCATGTTGATTAATACCTTTTCTTTCGCCATTTATTCGCTGTTGCAAATCCGCCGGCCGGCGGCGGTTTCACAAACCACCATGCTTGCGGCAACCGTCATTGCCGGCGTGGCCGCTGCCCGGGGATTTCTCGCTTGGCAATGACGGT
>UQFU01000011.1 GCA_900540425.1 uncultured Alphaproteobacteria bacterium | reverse complement strand
TTGAAGACGACTTTCAGGTCGTTGCCTTGCAGCAGGTTAACGCCTTTGTAGCTGGCATCGTTGGCAACCTTGTCAATCTGATCCAGAATGCTGTCAAACTGTGCGGCCAATTTGGCTCGGGATTCGTTCGCTGCCGGGGCGGAAGTTCCAGTTACCGCCGCATAGTCTCCAGTACCGGTAACTTTTGCCGTATTGCCATCTTTAGCGGTAATAACCAATTTTCCGGCATCATCAAAAGAGGCCTTAACCCCGGTGCCGTCAGCATTCAGTCCTTCAAGAATTTTATTTTTGGCGACCTCGGCCGTTGTGTCTTGCGCAATGCTTACCGTGGTAGCGGTTCCGGCTTTGCCGTCCGGGCCGGTAATTTCAATTTTGATGGTACTTTCGGCCGCGGCTTTATCTTTAATATCAATAGCGGTAGAAACGCTGGTTGCTTCTGCCGCTTCGTCGCGTGCGGAATTGGCAATAGCCTTGGCCTGGGAAGCAAATTCTGTAATTGTGGAAATACCTTCGTCAGCCGCTTTAATCGTCTGAATTGCCTGACCCATGCTGTCTAACAGGGCGCTCAGGTCGCTGGCGCGGTTCGTCAATGACTGCGCCGCATAATATGATGACGGGTTGTCAATTGCCGAGTTTACTTTTTTACCTGTGGAAAGGCGTTCCTGAGTGGTGTCCATCAGCGACTGTGTCTGCTGTAAGGATAGCAAGTTGGAACGCATGCTTGCCGTTAATGAAATATCTGCCATTGTTTTTCTCCTGATACTGGGAACACATAGTGTTTTACGTTAAAACATGTGATTGTTCTACTAACAATACAAGGTTTATTCTATCATAAAAAAGCTTGCCCGGCAAGCCCTTTTTATGTCTCAAACCTCTTATCGCTTTTTCAATTATAGTTCGGGCATACTGAAAATTTAGTTAATTCTCCGGCTTTTTAAACCCCGTCTTTGGGATACATTAAAGCCCGGAGAGGTTTTCCGGGCTTTAAGAATTTTATAATCCGAGTTTGGCGCTCAGGCGTTCCAGTTCCCCGATATATTCGGCAATCAGGTTCATGCCCTTATCCCAGAATTCCGGGCTGCGGGCATCTAACCCAAACGGTTTGAGCAATTCGTCATAGCGTTTGATGCCGGTTTCGGACAACATTTCAAGATATTTCTTTTCAAATCCGGAAACAGATTTGTCGCGATAGACCTGATACAGAGAATTGACCAGACAATCGGCAAAAGCATAGGCATAAACATAGAAAGGCTGTTCAAAAACATGGCTCAAATGCGCCCAGAGATAACTGCTGTGCTCATCGACATTAACGTATTCGCCCAGATAATCGCGCATTTCTTCGACCCAGATTTCGCGAATTCGTTCAACCGGAACTTCGCCTTTTTTGCGTTCCCTGTGCATGCGGCTTTCATAAAAATGAAAAGCAATCTGACGGGAAACGGTATTAATCATATCGCTGACTTTGCCGGCAATCAGGCTCAATTTGGCTTCATTGTCTTCCAGCCCCCGAACCAGATTCTGAAAAGTAACCATTTCGGCAAAGACAGAAGCCACTTCCGCCAAAACTTTTGGGGTTTGGTCATTCAAATCGCCGCGGGGATAGCACAAGATGTGGTGGCAGCCGTGTCCCAGTTCGTGCGCCAGGGTCAGGACATCGCGTTCTTTGCCGTTAAAATTCAACAACAGGTAAGGATGCGGCATGCCGCCGGTTCCGGCACAAAAAGCGCCGCTTTGTTTGCCCGGGCGCGGCGGCACGTCAATCCAGGGATTTTCAAAAAAGCGGCGGCCGATTTCCTGAAATTCCTTGGAAAAAGAGCCATAAGCGTCCAAAACCGTTTTTACCGACTGCTCCCAGCTGATGCTCTCGTCTTTGGCAAAAGGCAGCGGCGCATTGCGATCCCAATACTGGATTTTATCAACACCGAGCCAACGCGCTTTTAATTTATAAAAACGGTGCGCCAAATCACCGTAACGACGTTTGACGGCGGCAGCCAGAGCGTCAACGACGCTGTCATCGACCTGGCTGGACAGGTTCATTGCTGAATCGGAACGTGCAAATCCGCGTTTATCGTCTTCAATCGCCTTATCCTTTATCAGCATATTGTATATCATGGCATACAAGTCGGCGTTTTCTTTGGCGACACGGTTCAGCTCCCGACCGGCTTTAGCTCTGGTTTCGGGGTCTTTGTCCTGCAGCAGAAGCGCCATTTCGGCTTCGTTGTATTCTTTGCCGTCAACATTAAAACGTTGTTTGGAAGAGGTTTCGACATACAGGCGTTCCCAAGCGGCGGAGGAGGTCATAGCCTTATCGGCCAGCAATTCTTCCATTTCTTCGGAAAGCTCATGTTTCTTAAACAGGCGAACCATGTTGAGCCAAGGCCGATAATGGGCGATTTCCGGATTTTTGAGGTGTTTTTCCAGTTGTTCATCGCTCAGTTTATTAAGCTCCAGCGTATAAAAAATCGTCGGCTTATTGGCCTCGACAACCTGCTCGTTGGTATTCTGGTAAAAAGCCGTAGCGGCTTTGTTTTCCATACGGGTACACATTTGCAGGAAAGCATATTCCATCAGGCGGCCGCTGATGATGTCAATTTCTTCATAGCGGCGGACAGATTCCAAAAATGCCGCCTCATCCAAACCGGAAATCCGGCCTTTGTAATCCCGAGCAAAAGAAGCTGACAATTCTTTAATATGGGCGATATCCGCTTTGACTTTCGGATCGTCGATACTTGCATACAAATCGCTCAAATCCCAACCCGGGAGTTCATTTTTCGGTATATTCATCTTTATTTTGCTCCTCATTCAATTTTTTCAGTTTTGCCATTTCCCCTTGCAAATCGGGGTATTGTTGATAGAACTCCTCCAATTCGGGGTCATCGCCGCCTCGCCGGTCGCTGAACAGTTCCGGCTCAAAGAGATAGTTGCTCCAGGGGTATTTTTGTTTTCCGCCGGCCCAATCCCTTAAACCGTCATAAATGACGCCGAGGTCGCACAGGTTGTTATCCCAAATAGCTCCCATGGTGCAGACAATCTTGTTTTCGCGGCAATCAGCCACCGCTTCCGCCAGCCGTTCAGTACAGGGGATAAAGCCGCGGCGCTGCAAGTCATAACGCGGCGAAATGAATATCAGGATAAAATACACGGCAGCCAAGAGCAAAAAAATACTCATCAACAAACCAAACCAATGATCTTTTAACCAGCGCATTATTTTCCTTTTTTGTTGCGGGCGGTCAGATATTTTTCCAGAGCGGCCAGTTCTTCCTGCGTATTGGCTCCGGCCAGTTCATCGGGGTCACATTCGACGGCGCCGCATTTTAAGCCGAGACGACGGGCAATGGCAACCGCATCTGTCAGATAATACTCGCCGGCGGCATTTTCATTGCTGACAGAAGACAAAATTTCAAACATGGTGTCGCTGTCAAAAACCATGACGCCGGAATTGCAGAAGTCTATGGCTTTTTCTTCTTCGGTGGCATCTTTGTATTCGACGATTTTGACCAGTTCGTCCCCTTTCATAATCAAGCGCCCGTAGCGGAGAGCGTCTTGGGGATGGAATCCCAACACGACAACGGAATATCCGTCGCGTTTTTTCTTCAGAGCTTTTTTGAGGGTTTCTTTGGTAATGACCGGGTGGTCGCCGAACATGACGATAATGTCGCCTTCAAAACCGCAGAGCTTTTGCCGGGCGCAGATTGCGGCATGCCCGGTGCCGAGCTGTTTTTCCTGCAAAGCGGTTTCATAAGGAGCAACCTCTTTGGCAATCATGGCGCCGTCTGCGGAAACAACCGGCACAATCTTGTCGACATGCATGGCTTCCAGCGTTTCGATAATATGGCGGATCATCGGCTTGCCGCACAGGGGCATCATTACTTTGGGCAAATCGGACTTCATTCTGGTTCCTTTGCCGGCGGCCAAAACAATTACCGCAACTTTTCGATTTTCTGTCATTTTAAAGTCTCCATTTTGATTCTAATTCTTTTTTAATGTTTGCATATTATGATACAACTATGTTTATTTCGTTAACAAAGAGAGATTTTATGAAAAAACTTCTGATTGCCTGCCTGGGGCTTTTCTTTTGCTGCCAGTCTCCGGCTTCAGCCGCGGTCCGCGAAGTTTCCAGCCCGGAAAGCGCAACCATTGAAAGCAACAATATTCCGGCGCCTTCCGTAACGGTTTCTTCCCCCTTGGATCGTTTTGAAACCGAATCCGACTTCAAGCGCTATCTTATTGAGCGGCTCAAATCGGTTGCCATTACCAAATATGACAAGAACAGCGGTTCTTTCGGCGGCAGCGCCACCAGCGTGGTGGAAGACAAAATTCCCGGCGTGACGGTTGAAAAGCCATTTTTTGACCGGATTTACGAAGAAGCAATCAAACGTTCGGCAGAAATTTCGACCGAGCCGGCGTCAGAACAACTGGATCCCCGCATCTTGCAGCCTGAACTGCGCCAAAAACAGCAGGAAGAGACGGATCAGCTGCCAATGCTCAGCATTTTGCTGCCGCCGTTTGACGAAAAAGTCAGCGTGCCGCCTTTTGAGCACATTCCTTATTTGTTTACCAGAATCGAAGTTCTTCCCGACGGGCTGGTTAAGTTTGACGAAACAATCATGGTGGTTGCGAACAATCAAAAACTCCGTTATCCTTTAGCCAAAGCCCTGCCGACTTATATGGTCGACCGCAACGGCAACGGGCATAAGATTGAAGCCAGCCTGATCGGCGTTACGATTAATGACCAGCCGGTGGCGTATAAAATTTCGGAACGGGGCGGCGACACCCTGATTATGCCGGAAACGGTTTTTCCGCTGGAATCGGGCGTATATAAATATGTATTCAGCTATGTTATTGACCGGCAGATTGCCAGATATGACAACTTTGACGAACTGCGCTGGGACGTCAGCGGCGGTAACTGGAATTTGGTTATCAGCCGAGCCGGCGCCTCGGTTACGCTGCCGCCCAACGCCGAAGCCGTGGGGCAGCAGGTTTTGGTTGGCTATCCGTTCCATTATTCTCCCGAAAAAGCGGTTATTACCCGGATCTCCAAAAACATCTTGGGATTTGCGTCTAAAGAACCGCTGTTCATTGCCGAGGGAATGCCGATTACGGTTACTATTCCCAAAGGCGTTGTCAGCGAACCGGATTTTGCAAAATCGCTGAATTGGCTGATTGCCGATTATGGCGGAACCATCTTCCCGGCGCTGGGCTTCCTGGCTATTCTGGTTTCTTATCTGGCATCGTGGAAATATATTCAGCGAAGCAACAAAAAACAACCGGTCAAACTGGCCAAGACTCCGCAGATGCTGCGTTATCTGCTGACCGGAAAATTCGATAAGACGGCGTTTGGCGCATTTTTGCTCGATTTGTTCCGCAAAAACATTATTGACATTCAAAAAAACGGTGACAGCATTTTGCTGGTGAAACGCACGGACAATATCCGTTCCTTGCCGCGCAAGGAACAGGCGGCCGTCAAGAGTCTGTTCGGAACCGATGCCGTCATGACCGTCAATTCTTCAACTCTGCCGCGTTTCAAAAAAGCAATGGAATCTGCGGCCGAAGAAGTTTACACCAAGTTCCGCATTTTCAGCTTCAAGCTTAACGGCGGATATTTGTTTTTCAGCTGCGGAATGCTGCTTTTGGCACAGGCTTTTACGGCATATTTGGTTCCCGACGGCTGGGCGGTGTTTTCCGGATTGTTTTTTGTGGATTTGAATATTGCGGCCTATTTGCTGCTGTTTAACCTGAACTGGAAGAAAAAAGCCGTACGCCGGGCAGTCAAGGCCGGGACCGTATTGCTGATTGCCCTGAATTTTGTGATGCTCAGCGGCTTAAGCTCGATGTGGGGAGCATTGTTCTTTTTGGCCTCCTGCCTGACAATCATGATTTTTACCAAGCTTTACACCCGGCGCAGCGGTTTGGTCAAGGCTAATATTGCCGAGGCGGCCAGATATCAGGAATATCTGAAAAACAACCGGGAAAGCATTTCAATGGGGCGCGACTTCCTTAACCAGCAGGCGAACATTCTGGCTTTAGGGGCTCAAGAATCTTATCCGCCCGCGGATAATCTCAAAGACTATTACCGCTTGGACATTGTTCAGGAGCTGCTCAAGAAAATCTAAAACCGGCCTTTCTGCCTTTGAGCAGCAGGCCAATAAAATCCCTTTTGAAATAAATGCTCAAAGGGGGTTTTTTAATCGCGGCGGTGCTTGATTTCTTCTTCAACCAACGTGCGGGCGGCCATGGCTTCTTCGTCTTCGGTCCGTTTATGATAAAAATATGTAAAATACTGATAAGCATGAGCATCAAAAGAAGCCTTAAGACAAATATCAACAAGGCTTAGCGCCGCACCGGCAATAATGCCGACCGCGGAAAAAAACTGATTTCCCTGCGGCATAACCACAACCATTTGAACAACCAGCACATAAAGAATCTGTACGGGCAGACCAATAATAATCAGGCCGCCGTAAATCCGCCACGTGTTTCCGCGGCTTATCCGAAAAGCGTTTATCAGGCCGATTTCACGGTCTTCAACTGCCGCTGCGGCTAAGCTCAAACGCAAACGCGCGCAAATCAGGCTGGAAACAATAACCGTGACAAGCGGCCAAATCAATATTCGGGCGGAACCTTCCAGACTGCCTTTTCCGGCGGCCAACAACGCAAACTGTTCCTGCTGCGCCGCATCGCCAAACACATACATTCCCATTAACACCAATATTCCCGGACACAACAGAAGCAAGGCTATTCCCAAATAATTGAGCAGATAGCGGAAAATGCACCCGACAAGCACTTTTGAAAAACGGGGCTGTTCATTCAGGATAACCAACCGGCTCCAGCTGACACCGACAAAAGCGGTCAGCAGCAGCAAAACCAGCTGCAAAAGCATGCCCTGCGATTTGAACAGCATTTGCCCTCCCGCCATCACCAAAACCGGAACTGCAATAAGTCGGGAAACTGATGAAAAATTGAGAAAAACATAATTAAAACTGCGTTTTATCACTTCCCAAAAAGGGATAACAATTTTGGGGTTATTCATGTTCATTTTCTCCAAACATCATCTGTTTCTGCACCAGGCAATGACCGGCAAACAGGGCCATAAACAACAAAGACAGCAGATTAAAAACATATTCCGAAACCGCGGCAAAAAAGGCCAAGCTTCCCTCTCCCGGATATCGGAAGGCAATAAAATAATTACCGAAAACAAAAATGACCAACAGCATTATGACAAACAAGGCGGTCAAAATTTTGAACATCTGACAACGCGTCCGGCACCAGGTTTTTCCGAAAGACGGCAAAGCCTCCCCCAAAGCGGCAAAAGCCAGCCAGGAATAATAACGCATAGCCAGAAGCGGCACCAGAAAACCGGTAGAAACAACTGCAAAATAAGCTATTTCAATACGCCAATCGGGATTGGGCACACGCGCGGCCAACAGTTCAAAAGAACCGGCAGGGAAGACCATTAATCCGGCCAAAGCCAGCAGCAATCCGGCCGTGCGCCAAGACCGAACATCCGGCAGGACAATCTGCCGCCACGAAAAAATTTCTTTTCCGGCAGCAGCCTCAATCCACTTGGCGCAAAACAAGCCCAAAAACGCAACCCGCAAAAACAGGTAAAGCAAATAAACCGGAACCGAATTACGGCAATAGAAACCGGCGGTTTCGGCCGTTCCCGCACAAACGTAAAGATATCCGAGCCCCCAGGAAAGCAAGCTCAACACCAAGGCATAAAGCAACGACAGCCGCAGCCATAACCCAAAATGGTCAATCAGAAAAGCAAAAGGCATAAATATCATTCGCAGCCAGCGTCCGCCCGCGGCGGTAAAACGTTGTCCGAAGGAAGCCGTTTCCGCCGGCCTGCCGCTCATCCGGCAGCAGGCATTTTCAAACCAGTCTGACATGTTATATCTCCCTTACCGAAGTAACTCCCGGAACATTGCGAATCCGGTTTAAAATGTCTGAAGCCAGAGCATAGCCTCCGGGAAGTTCAATCCTGACATCCCATTCATTGTGCTCGGGTTTAATATAAATCTTATTTTTGCCGTTCATATCTTTGCTCAGAATATTTTTGAGCTGCGGAACGGCCTCAATATTGCCGACGTCTATCTCCAGGCCGTTAGAAACTCCGGCAATAGCCTGATCCAGCGTCTCCACCAGGTTTATCATTACCCGGGGGCTGGCTTCTTCCGTCTGTTTATCAATAGTTATGCTGACCATCAGCGGCTGGCCGCTATTGATGACGTCTTCATATTTGGCCAAGGTTTCGGAAAACAGCAGACCTTCAAAATTGCTGGAGGCGTCGGACAATTCCAAAAAGGCATATTTGTTGCCGTTTTTGGAAATCCGTTTTTGAAAAGAATTGACACAACCGGCCAGTTTGGCGCGGATCGTATCGCCGGTGCGTATTCCCTGAGAAACCTCTACCCAGCTTTTGACTCCCAATTTTTCCATCCCATTGCGGTATGTATCCAATGGGTGGGCCGAAAGGTAAAAGCCGATGGCTTCGGCCTCAAGCTTTAATTTTTCAAGTTCCGGCCAATCCGGCTTATCGGCGAGTTTCACCGTCGATTTAAGTTCTTCATCGCCAAACAGCGAAGACTGGGTACTGGTTTTAAGCTCGGTAGCGGCGCTGATATGCTGGCTGATTGCCTCGACATTGGCAAAAAGTTTGCCGCGGCTTTTTTCAAGGCTGTCGAACACGCCGGCCTTAATCATATTTTCAAACTGGCGACGGTTATGATTTTGCAGCGGCATACGGTGAATAAAGTCAGACATGTCCTTGAACGGGCCGCCTTCTTCGCGCAACTGTTCAATCGCCTTCATATTGGCCACACCCACACCCTTTATGGCGCTCAGGGCATAGCGGATATTATGCCCTTCGACTGCAAAATCGGCTCCGGACTTGTTAATATCCGGCTGCAAAACCTGAATCCCCATTTTTTTGCACTCTTCCTTAAAGAAGAGCAGTTTTTCAGTATTGGTCATTTCAAAAGACATGGTCGCACACATAAATTCTTCGGGATAGTGTGCCTTAAGATAGGCGGTTTGGTAAGAAATCAGCGAATAGGCAGCCGCATGGGATTTGTTGAACCCATAGGAAGCAAACTTTTCCATCTGGTCAAAAATGCTGGTAGCGGTCGCCTCTTCAATGCCGTTTTTAACCGCGCCTTCGGTAAAGATAACGCGGTGCTTGACCATTTCCTCCTTAATTTTTTTACCCATTGCCTTACGCAGCTTATCGGCGCCGCCGAGCGTATAACCGGCAAGTTCCTGGGCAATTTTCATAACCTGTTCCTGATAAATCATAATTCCGTATGTCTCGCCGATTATCGGCGCCAACGACGGATGCAGATAGGTAATTTCTTCTTCGCCGTGTTTGCGTTTGATATAGCTCGGGATATTGTCCATCGGTCCGGGCCGGTACAACGACACGATAGCGATCAGATCCTCGAAACGGTCGGGTTTGATTTGTTTGTGAACGTCTTTCATGCCCGCCGATTCAAACTGGAACACGCCGGCGGTATCGCCGCGCTGCAACAACTCATAAGTCGCTTTGTCATCCAAGGGGATATCGCTCATTATCAGCTCAATGCCGCGGTGCTTTTTGACCAAATCCACCGCCCGCTGGATAACTGTCAGGGTTTTAAGCCCCAAAAAGTCAAACTTAATCAGCCCGGTTTCTTCAACATATTTCATGTCATACTGCGTTACCGGCATATCCGCCTTGGGATCCTTGTACAACGGCACCAGCTGTTCCAGCGGGCGGTCGCCGATTACCACGCCGGCGGCATGCATACCGGACTGGCGGTATAGACCTTCAAGCTTCATGCCGATATCAAACAGTTTGTTAATCTGCGGATCGTTCTGGCGCATTTCTTCCAGTTCCGGCACCTGATCCAGAGATTCCTGAAGGGTCGGGTTTTTGCCCTGAACGCCGGGCGGTATCATCTTGCTGATACGGTCGGCCTGAGAATACGGCATTTGCAGCACGCGCGCCACATCGCGAATCACGTTTTTGCTCTGCAGCTTGCCGTAGGTGATAATCTGCGCTACATGGTCAAAACCATATTTGTTTTGTACATATTCAATGGTCTTGTAGCGATTTTCCTGACAAAAGTCGACGTCAAAGTCCGGCATGTTAATACGTTCAGGATTCAGAAAACGCTCAAACAGCAAATTTAATTTCAGCGGATCCAGGTCGGTGATCCGCAGCGACCAAGCCACAATCGAACCGGCGCCGGAACCGCGCCCCGGCCCGACAGGCACGCCGTGCCCTTTGGACCACTGGATAAAGTCCGCCACGATCAGGAAATATCCCGGAAAACCCATTTTTTTGATAACACTCAGTTCATATTCCAGACGTTCATAATACAACCGGTCGGTTTTTTGGCGTTCTTCCGGCGTCATTTCGGGCGTATAGACAGTTGCTTCCATACGCGCCTTTAACCCCAGATAGGCCTGCTCGGTAATAAACTCGTCCTGGGTTTTGCCGCCCGGACATTCAAAAATCGGCAACAGCGGCTGAACTTTTTGCGACAGGTAATTGCAGCGTTTGGCAATTTGTACCGTATTCATCACCGCTTCGGGCAAATCCTTGAACAATTCGACCATTTCGTCTTCCGAACGCAGGCGGTTATTGGGCGAATAGTGTTTGCGGTTGGCATTGCTCAGGTATTCGCCGGCGGCAATGCAAATCAGCGCATCGTGCGCTTCGTACATATCGGCATCAAAGAAAAAGGCCTCATTGGTGGCCACCAGCGGAATATTATATTTATAAGCCATATCAATAAAGGTATCTTCGGTTTTGTGTTCCTCTTCCAGGCCGATGCGGGCAATTTCCATATACAAACGGTCACCAAAGAGCCGTTGCAGCTGCTGCAAAGTCTGTTCGGCTTCCGCTTTGCGGTTCTCCAGAAGCAGGCGCCCTATCGGCCCTTCCACGCCGCCGGTCAGACAAATCAGGCCGTTGCTGTACCCTTCCAAGTCAGCCAAGGAAATCTGGGCTTTTTCCTGTGCCGTCGCTCCGTCCAGGTAGGCTACTTTCATCAGGTGCATTATATTGGCATAACCTTCGGCATCCATTACCAAAATAACGATTTTATCGGGTTCAATAATCCGCCCCTTAGATTTGAGCATGTCTTGAGAATCGGGATTGCGGAGATAGAACTGGCTGCCGAGAATCGGCTTAATCCCCTCATCGGAAGCATATTTTGAAAAGGCCTTGCCGCCGAACAAGTTGGCGGTATCGGTAATGGCGATTGCCGGAACGCCCTGATCATGCAGCCGGTGTATCAATTTGGGAACCGGCATTGCCCCCTCGGAAAGCGAATAGGCGGTATGTACCCGCAAATGTATAAATTTTGGTTCGGCCATTCCTTATAGTCCTCAGATTAATCTGTCGGTGATTATAGAAACTTTTGGCGCCGGGCACAATCAAAAAATCAAAGCTGTGAAAAGCGGGAATCGAAAAAACACCTTTTCCCGGCCGGATTATAAATCTTTTTCCATATACAGGGTGTCATACTCATAAAGCCTGCGTTCTATTTCAATCCGGTAAACCTCATTCTTCGTCGGACGGAACTTAAATTTTCGATACAGGCAGATTGCCGGGGTCTGAGTAGTTGTCACATGGAGGGAGAGTTTTTCAAAATTAAGGCTGCGGGCTGTTTTTTCAATGGCACTAAGGAGTTTTTCGCCATATTTTTTGCCTTTGTATTCTTTTTTAACGTGAAGTTTGCAGACTTCCGCCAGCCCGCCGCCCTGATTAACCAAGCCGCCCATGCCAATGACACGGCCGTCTTGAAAAACGCCGATGAACGCACCCCCTTCGGTTTCGGTCCGGCGGATAAAATCCCGGATATTGGGAAACAGGTGCAGCTGTTGAATGAATCCCCGGGGATTATCGCGGACGGAAGCGGTGTACATTTCTTCGACTTCCGGCAAATCTTTTTCAGATATTTTTCGTATTTCAAACATTGTTAACGCTCCTTAACGGCATATTTTTTTAACGCCAAAGCATAAATATCCTTAACTTTCAGCAAATCCTCCCGGGAGACCCGTTCGTCAACCTGATGCATTCCGCCCCTTTGCCCATAATCGGAACGGCGTTTGTTATTAACAATGCCGCCTTTTTCGGGCGTTCCCAATTCGATAATCTGTGCCTCGGGAAAATATTTATGTACAAAACGCCCATCTGTCGTTCCGCCGCCGGCATCGAGGCGGGCATCGACGTTCAACGTCTCCCTGATTGCGGCAATAACGCCGGCAGCCAATGTTGACGGTTCGGAATAATAAGGTTCCGATGCGGTATCCATATTGGCCCGGAGAATAACCTCCCGGGCTCGGGAATAATCGGGGTGCTTCTTCAAAAAAGGCGGCGGATTGAGGATAATGTCCTGCAAATCGGCCAAAATTTTTTCCTTTTTCTGCTTATGGGTAAACCGGACATTCCACAAAGCGGAAGCAGTTTCGGGAATAACCGCGCTGGCGTTAAAATCACCGGAACGCACCGCAACCGCTTCAAAAGTCGTATTCGGAAAATAGCGGCTGCCGTCCTTCCACCTTTTGGCGTTTAAGATAATCATCGCATATGCCAAGGCGCGGTTGGGATTTTCAAAAAGCTCCTCATAAGCCCGGTGTCCCTGGACACCGCCGGCCTCCAAATAACCGACTAAGGATCCGCGGCGGCCGACTTTGACATGGGTACCAAGATAATCTTGCGAAGAAGGTTCGCCGATAATAAAAGAATCGGGATTCTTGCCGTTTTGTTTCATCCAAGACAGAACCTTGTCGCTGCCGTTGACGGCCGCCCATTCCTCATCGGCCGTAATCAGGGTTCCGATTGTCAGGTTCAGACCGGGCATTTTATTTTCCCGCAACTGCTCCAAGGCGCCGATCCAAGCTCCGACGCTTCCTTTCATATCCGTTGCACCGCGCCCCCAGACAAATCCTTCGGCCTTTTTTCCGGAAAACGGAGAATCGCTCCACAACTTTTCATCACCGGGAGGAACAACATCAATATGCCCCATATAACAAAGAAACTTATGACCGGGCGCGGCAGCATCGCCGATTTTAATCTCGGCATATAAATTAGGCACCGGATATCCCCATCGGGCATGACCACCCTCAAAGACCAGCTTTTCCGTCCGGGCGCCGTTTTGCTCCAAAATACCGGCCAGGCCGTCTATAGCTTCTTTGCAAGCCCGAAAGCGTTCGCGGCGTTCCCGTTCATTTTTTCCAAACGGAGAAACGGAAGGTATCCTTACCAGTTCGCTTACCAAATCAACAACATCGGTCATGCTTTTATTTTTTCTCCGTAAATTTCTATTTTATGCCCCAACATTCGATAACCGTGTTTGCGGGCAATCTCTTCCAATACGGCATCCAGTTCATCAGCCGGAAATTCAACCACGCTGCCGTCGGACAGGTCGACAATATGGTGGTGGTGCCCTTTGTTTACGGCCTTTTCATAAACCGGCTCCTGATGGGGAAACTCGTGTTTCTCAACCAATCCAGTTTCACACAACGTATTGAGAGTCCGATAGACGGTTGCCAGCCCCAGGCTCTTGTCAATTTCTTTGGCCCGGCTGAAAATGTCCATAACCGTCAGATGCGTTTCGGCCGTTTCCAAAACTCTAAACAAAGCCAGGCGTGATGAGGTCAAGTTAATACCGCGTTCTTTAAATGCCTGTTCAAAATCGGTCATAGCCTTCTCCCAAATAGGGTTGACAAGATGGGCACAGAGGATTATACCCTCTTCTGTTTGAGAAAGATTATCATTCTCAATTTAGAAGTCAACAGAAAAACGGAATTATTCAATGAGTGAACCAGAAATCATCAAATTTATTCAAAAGTCTTATGAACAACTGAAAAGCCAGAAAGACTTGTCTCCCCGGAACGAAACCGTCAACCAGACATTAAACCAGCTGGTTTTGCGGCTGATTGAACAAAACACGTGCAGCAGCGATTTCTGCAATCGGCTTCTGGGCAGTCGCGCCCTCAAAAAAATAGTGGAAAGAATCCGGAAAATTTCATATAAGGCAGAATGCGAAATGGAAAAATTCTGGGCCGAAAGATTTGTCGCTTCCCGCATCAGCAGCATCAGCCAGTTAAGCGCTTTTTGGTATTTCAAACAATATCTGCAAATTACGCAGAACGAATATGAGCTGGTTAAAAATCTGAGTGATGTTAAAAAAGTCGCTTTTGCCGGATCCGGTTCTTTGCCGATGACGGCCATTTTGCTCCGGCAGATGGGCGGCTATGAAATTGATTTAATCGACCGGGACGCCAAAGCTTTGGATATTTCCCGCCGTTTATGCAGCAATCTCGGCATTTCGATGAACTTTATTTGCAGCGTCGCCGAAGAAGTCTGTTATCAAAAATATGATGCAGTTTTTGTCGCCAGCATGATTGAAGAAAAAGTCCCTCTTATTGACAAGCTGCGCCAAGACGGCATAAAATTTCTGATTGTCCGGGATGCGGAAAAGTTTTCACAGCTTTTCTATCAAAAACTGGAACCGGAAATTTTCAGCCGATACAAGATCCGGAGCTATATGCCGGGAGACAACCTGACGCTCAATTCTTCTCTGCTTTTGGAGGTGCAATGACAAAAAAACCTCCCAAAGGAGGTTTTTTTTAATCCAATTCGGCCAAACGCTGCGCCTGATCTTCGGATATCAGGGCATCAATAATTTCACCCAGGGCATCGCCGGAGACAACATCGTCAAGCTTATACAGGGTCAGGTTAATCCGGTGGTCGGTTACTCTCCCCTGCGGGTAATTATAGGTGCGAATCCGCTCGCTGCGGTCGCCGCTGCCGATTTGCAGTTTGCGCTTTTCGGAGTAGGCCGAATCGATGCTTTCTTTCTGCTGGTCATATAATTTGGCCCGCAGGTGGTTCATGGCCTTTTCCTTATTCTTAAACTGCGAGCGGTCATCTTGGCACTGCACGACAACGCCGGTCGGAATATGGGTAATCCGTACTGCGGATTCCGTACGGTTAACATGTTGTCCGCCAGCTCCGGAAGCGCGGTAAACATCAATTTTCAGATCGGCAGGGTTAATATACATATCCACTTCTTCAATTTCGGGCAGAACGGCAACTGTCGCCGCCGAAGTATGCACCCGCCCCTGTGACTCGGTGACAGGAACCCGCTGCACCCGGTGGGCGCCGGATTCAAATTTGAGTTTGGCAAAAACGTCTTTGCCGGTAATTTTGGCCGAAGCCTGCTTATAGCCGCCAAGGCCGTTTTCATCGGCATCAAGGATTTCAAATTTCCATCCCTGCAACCCCGAATAGCGCTGATACATTTCAAACAGCACCGCGGCAAACAAAGCGGCTTCGTCGCCGCCGGTACCGGCACGGACTTCGAGAATCGCATTTTTCTCGTCGTCTTCGTCTTTGGGCAGCAGCAGGATTTTGATTTCTTTTTCAAGCTCCGGCAGCTTTTCTTTTAATTCATAATACTCCGTCTCGGCCATTTCACGCATTTCCTTATCCAGGGAACTGTCATCCATCATGGATTTGGCGTCTTCCATATTGCCCTGCAGGCGGTTAAAATTTTTGACCGCCTCAACAACCGGAGCCAGCTGGGAGATTTCCTTATTCATTTTGACCAAATCTTCTGCGGCAACGCCGGGCGCCGAGATCAGCGCTTCCAACTCATCATAGCGGTTGACGACATTGGCCAGTTTTTCATTGATACTCATTATTTCAATTCCTCAATCAGATTGCTTAAAGAAACGGTTTTCTGTTCGCCGCTGTCCAAATCCTTTAAGGTAGCCACATTTTGCGCCAGTTCGTCGGAACCCAGAATAACCGCCTTAACGGCATTGGCCTTGTTGGCCTTAACCATGCGTTTTTTCAGATTTCCGGAATAGCTGTGCTCAACCCGGAAACCGGCGCGACGCAGCCGGCAGGAAATTTCCAAAGCCCGGTCCGCCACATCTTCGCCGACCGGAATAACCGCAACCGGACGCGGCAGCGAAACATCTGCTTCCAACAGCATTGATAAGCGTTCAACCCCGCAGGCCCAACCAATACCGGCAACTTTTCCGCCGCCCATCTGCTCGACCAGCCCGTCATAGCGGCCGCCGGCCAAAACCGTACCCTGAGCGCCGAGCTTGTCGGTTACCAACTCAAATACGGTATGAGAATAGTAGTCCAGGCCACGAACCAACCGGTTGTTGACCCGGTATTTGATGCCCAGCAGATCCAAGCCTTTCAAGACGGCCGCAAAAAAATCTTTGGATGCCGGATTCAGGCTGTCTTGATACAACGGCGCTCCGGCAACAACCTCCTTATCGCATTCTTCTTTGGAATCCAAAACCCGCAGCGGATTGCGTTCCAGGCGGTTTTTGCTGTCTTCGGACAACTCATTATAGTGCGCCTGCAAATAGGCAACCAGTTTTTCCCGATAAGCGGTACGGCTTTCGGCATCGCCGAGCGAATTGATTTCTACCGTTACATTTCCCTCAAGCCCCAAACTTTCGATAAATTCATAGGCCATGGCAATAACTTCAATATCGGCTTGCGGGGTTTCAACGCCCAAGAGTTCGACCCCAAACTGGGTAAACTGGCGCTGGCGCCCCTTTTGCGGACGTTCATAACGGAACATCGGCCCGGCGTAATATAACTTGACCGGCAGATTTTGCTGCATGCCTTCGGAAACAAAAGAACGGACAACCCCGGCCGTCCCTTCCGGACGCAGGGTCAGGCTTTCGCCGCCGCGATCCTCAAAACAATACATTTCCTTGGTTACGATATCCGACGTGTCTCCCAGATTGCGGGCAAAAACTTCGGTAAACTCAAATATCGGGGTTTCGATTTCCTCGAATCCGTAACGTTCGACCACGGCTCCGGCCGTGGCGACAACTTTTTTCATCTTCCGCTTGGCTTCACCATACAGGTCATAAGTTCCGCGGACATTTTGCATTTTGCTCATTTGCTTTTCCTGTTTCTTTATGCAATTTTATTTTCAACGAGTTTGACCAACTCGTCTATAATCTGTTCATTTTTGACTTTATAGGCAGGGCTGCCGCCAATAAAGATCATGTTTTCATCACCTTTTCCGCCACAAACGCCGAAATCGGCGTGCGCCGCTTCGCCGGGGCCGTTCACCACGCAGCCCATAACCGCCAAAGTCAGGTTCTGACTAATATGCGACAGGCGCTTTTCCAGTTCTTCCACGGTTTTTTGAACGTCATATCCCCGGCGGGCGCAAGTCGGGCAGGAGATAATCCGCACGCCGCGGTGCCTGATGTCCAACGCTTTCAGTATTTCATAACCGGCTTTGACTTCTTCCTCGACATCTGCCGTCAGAGAAACCCGGAGCGTATCTCCGATCCCCTGCATCAGCAAAGACCCAATCCCCAAAGCCGACTTGACGGTTCCGGCGCGCAGCCCCCCGGCTTCGGTCACACCAAGATGCAGCGGATAGTCGCAGGCGGCGGACAATTTGCGGTAGGCGTCAATCATCATTGGCGTATCGGAAGACTTGACGCTGATTTTGAATTCCCTGAAATCGTTGTCTTCCAGCATCTTTGCCTGTTCCAAAGCGCTTTCGACCAAAGCGTCGGCACAAGGTTCGCCATATTTTTCCAACAGTTTTTTATCAAGCGAACCGCCGTTAACGCCGATACGAATCGAACAGTTGTTGGCTTTGGCCGCTTTGACAACCTCCCTTACCCGTTCGGAACCGCCAATATTGCCGGGATTTATCCGCAGGCAGGCCGCACCGTTTTCGGCTGCCAAAATGCCCAGGCGATAGTCAAAATGGATATCGGCAACCACCGGAATCTTAACTGAACGCGTAATTTCTTTCAGAGCCAATGCCGACTCTTCATCCGGGCAGGAACAACGGGTAATATCGCAGCCCACAGCCTCCTGACGACGGATTTGTGCGATTGTCGCTTTGATATCCGCGGTAGGCGTATTGGTCATTGATTGCACCGTAATCGGAGCATCGCCGCCGACTGCTACGCCACCAACCATAATTTTACGAGTTTTTCGCCTGTTTATCATGCTTTTAGTCCCTTGTAAACAACAAAAGAAAATAGCAAGCGAACCTGCTATTTTCTCTGATTATCAAATTCCAGCTAATGGTTGACAGACTTCAACGCATCTTCCAGAACGATATTGGTTTTTTTGTTGGGTTTTACAATATCAACCTGTTTGTCACCGACAAAAATATCGACGCCGTCCACCCGGCCGACCGACAAAATCAGCCCCTCTGCTTTGGGCAACGCATAAGTTGCACCGGGTTGCAGTACTTTGCTAAGATATAGTTTTTCGTTGTTTTTGACTTCAACCCAAGTTTCTTTTTTGATTTTGAGAACAATATTTGATTTTCCGGGTGCCGGAGCCGCAGTCGGCACCGCCGTTTCAACCGGAACCGACGGCGGAACAACTGCAGTTTCGGCAACCGGCACCAGAGCGGCCGAGCCAGCTTCAGAAGTTTCGGCCGTTACGCCGGG
The DNA here is from genome assembly GCA_900540425.1 of uncultured Alphaproteobacteria bacterium. Classification (GTDB taxonomy): domain Bacteria; phylum Pseudomonadota; class Alphaproteobacteria; order RF32; family CAG-239; genus MGBC133411. Next base: position 14,862 of record UQFU01000011.1, on the reverse strand, counting down.
GAAGCTTCCCTCACTTACGACGACCTGGCTGTTTTCAACTTCTTCTACCGGTGCCGCCGTAATAACATCAGGTTCGGCTTCCGGTTCGGAGATCAGCATGGTTTCGCTTTCCGCAGCGGAAGAAGCCTCTTCTACCGGCGCATAATCTTCAACAACCAGCGGGAACTGCGCTTCATCGGCGGCAGTTTCCGTAACGGAGGCTTCCTGATTATCCGTCTCGGAATTATTATGGTAGTTATTAAAGGTCAGCCACAAAAAATAAACCACGATGATAGCAAGCAGGCTGATCAGCAGATATTTTTTGTTAGGAACGGTTGCTTCGACCTGCGGTTCCAGCACATAAATTTTATTTTCGCCGTTGAATTTGGCATCGGTTTCGTCTTTATACATCCGGACAATCCGGGCACTATCTTCGCCCAGGAAGTCGGCATAGGAGCGGATAAAACCCAACCCATAAGGGAATTCGGGAATCGCGTCATAGCGGCTTTCTTCAATCGCTTCCAGATACGCTTTGCGGATACAGAGGCTTTGGGCAATATCCGGCAGTTTTTTTCCCTGACGCAAACGAGCCTGCTTCAGAATTCCGCCGGCTTTACCTTCATTTTCCAGCAAAATTTCCGTTTCTGGGGAAGCTGCAGGTGCCGGGGACTGTTTTTCAATAACTTCTTCGGTTTTCTTTTCTGATTTCTTCACTGTTTTACCCTTTTGATTGTCAAATTTGTTTTGATTGTACACACTTTTTAGTAAATTTCAATACCATGGTCATAGGCATAGGAAATTAATTGGGGCCGGAGGCTCTTTTTTTGCGATTTGAGCAACGTGTGAATATAATCGGAAAGCTCGCCGACATTGGCGCTGCGCACCATGCTTTTGACCCGTCCGAAAGAAGACCCCGACATGGAAAGGTTGCGAAAACCGAGCCCGATCAGAGCCATTGCTTCGATCGGATTGCCGGCCATTTCTCCGCAAACCGAACAATACACCCCGTGTTTATCCGCTTTTTCGACGATTTCGCCCATCATCTTCAGAAACGGCGAAGACAAAACGTCATAGCGCTCGGCCAGGCGGGGATTGCCACGGTCGCAGGCAAATAAAAACTGGGCCAGGTCATTCGTGCCGATGGAAATAAAGTCTGCCTGCTCCAAAATTGCGTCCAGCTGAAAAATCAGCGCCGGAACTTCAATCATCAGGCCGACATTGACTTTTTCCGGAACCTCGCGGCCGCGGCGTTTTTCCTTTTCCAGCTCAATCATCAGCGTTTCTTTGGCTTCTTCAAACTCGCTCAGATTGGAAATCATCGGGAACATAACATTAAGCTCCTTGCCGGCGGCAGCGCGCAGAAAAGCCCGCACCTGTTTGCGAAGAATCGCCCTCCGGTCCAGAGTAATGCGGATTGAACGCCAGCCGATGGCCGGGTTTTCTTCGCCGCTGTTGCTCCAGTAGGGCAGCAGTTTGTCAGAGCCGACATCGAGGCTGCGGAAAATGACACGGCGGTCTCCGGCCTTGTCCATCAACTCTTTATAATAGACCTGCTGGCGATCAACATCAGGCATAACTTCGGAAGCCATAAACGGAATTTCGGTTCGGTAAAGCCCGACCCCGTCGCAGTTGGTGGAAGCAATGTAATCCAAATCAAACGCCAGTCCGACGTTAATATAGAGATTGATTTTGACGTTATCCCGGGTTACGGAAGGCTTGTCGCGCAGCTCTTCCAGCTTGGCCTGGAGGCGTTGTTTTTCGGCAATCTTTTCGCGGAAGCGCGCCTGGACAACCGGATTGGGGTTTTGGTAAACATAGCCTTCGTTTCCGTCAAGCGCTACCAGCTCTCCGGTTTTAATCTCGTCAAAAATGCCTTTAATCTTGGCGATGACCGGTATCCCCAGAGCCTTAGCAACAATCGCCACATGCATTGTCGGAGTACCGTCTTCAATAATCAGACCGCGAATTTTGGTATAGTCATAATCCATTAAATCGGCCGGCCCCATCGTCATGGCCACAACGATAATATCCGGGCTGTCAATATTATGGACGGCGCCGAAATCGCCGCTCAGGTAAGATTGCAGCCGATCGGCGACATCACGCAAATCATGCAGGCGCTCTTTGAGGTAATTGTCCGTGGTTCCGGAAAGCCGGTTCCACATGTCTTCATACGCCCGTTCGACCGCAGCCTCCGCGGTGAGGCCGCCCATGACATTGTCGGCAATCTTTTTATACCACCCTTTATCTTGGGCAAACATCCGATAGGCATCTAAAATTTCAACATGTTCGCCAATACCGAGTTTGGTTGAGTTGAACTTTTTTTCCAAGTCGTCGTTCATCCGGCGGTGCGCCGTTTCCAAACGCTGTAATTCCTGTTGTTTGTCTTCGGCAAAAATTTTGGTAACAACCTGACGGCGGCGATGGACGACGGCATTGCCTAGCCCATAGCCTTTGCTCAGACTCAGTCCCCGGACTTTTTCACGATCGGCAACGCCGCGTTCCTTAATCAGGGTCTTTTTGTACTCATTCATCTCATCGGAGGCGACCAATTCGCTCAAAACCATGGCCACGGTTTCCAAGCTCTCAATTTCCTGCCGGGTATATTCATGCTGCTCATGATTTTGGACTGTCAGCACACCGATGGAACGGCTCCAGCGGATCAGCGGCACGCCTAAAAACGATTTATAATTTTCTTCGCCCAAATCCGGCTTGTAAGAAAACTTGGGGTGAGACCAAGCATCGGCAATTGCCAGCGAACGGTTGTTTTGGGCCACTTCTCCGACCAACCCTTCGCCAAAGCGCATATAAACCTTATGGGCGACACCGGGCTTAAAGCCATAAGAGGCAAACAGCTCCAGCGTATAATCATCAACGGCCACATAGCAGTTGGCGGCATCGGCGGACATTTTAACGGCAATCAGGGCAACAATCTGTTCCAGCTTCTCCTGTACGGAAGCCTGACCTCCGGTAATTTGGCGCATTTCCCTTAAAATTTCCATCGCCTGATTGACGGCCGGTGACTGCATTATTTTTCCCAACTGTTAAGGTGATAACTTTTTTATTCTTGCGCTTTTAGTTATATTGCCTATATTACTTTTCATCAAGTACAATTTTTTAATTGGGAGCAAAAAAAATGGCCAATGCATACAAAAGAGGAGACAAAGACAACCGCCCCTGGGGCACCTGGGAAGTTTTGGACGCGGGAGACGGATTTTGCGTTAAGAGAATCTGCGTTACGCCGGGGAACATTTTGTCTTTGCAGTCGCATCATCACCGTTCGGAACATTGGATTATCGTCAAGGGCGAAGCTGTGGTTACGCTCGGTGAAGAAAAGCTGGTTAAAAAGGCTGACGAATCGGTTTATATTCCGGCAGGAACCAAACACCGCATTCAAAACGACAGCCGCGAAAACATGGAATTTATTGAAGTTCAGACCGGAGCCATTCTTGACGAGAATGATATTGTTCGTTATGAAGACAGTTATGGCCGGGTAAAATAGATTCCGGCTCAAATGCAAAAAGCTCCCTTTGGGGAGCTTTTTTTTATATTTCAGATGACATACTTGCGGGTAATGTCTTTGAACTGTTGAGATCCGGCTTTTTCGAGCCATTCAAAAATAACCATCTCGATGGTTACAACCTCGATACCGCCATGCATCAGGCGTTGGAGGCCGAGCACATGCTGTATTTGCTTGCGCGAAGAGCAGGCATTGGAAACAACAAACACCTCATATCCGGCTTCTTTCAGCTCAAAGGCGGTTTGAATAATACAAATATGCGTTTCGACCCCGGCGATGACAATCTGCTTTTTACCGCTCTTTTTGACAGCGGCAAAAACATCATCATTGCGCAGGCAGGAAAATTCGAGTTTGGGCAGATAAAGCGTTTTTTCTCCCGCTTCGTTACGCAAATCCACCATGGTTTGCCCCAATCCCTGTGGGTATTGTTCAGTAATGATGCAAGGGACGTCAAGTTCCCGGGCTACGCCGAGCAAGGCTGCGCAACCGTTGATAACTTCCCGGGGATTATCCATAGCCGGCGCCAACCGTTCCTGAACATCAATCACCAAGAGCAGAGAATCGTTTTTTTTCATTAACATTGAAATTTTCCCAATATTTAGAAGTTGACTAAAGTTTATAAAATAAATAATATCTTACAAAACATTATTTAACCACAAATTTAAAGAAGAAATACCATGAATTTTTATGATTTAGGATTGAGCGAAAAGACTATTAAGGCAATTGACGAGTTTGGCATCAAAGAACCGACAACCGTGCAGAGCGACGTAATCCCGTCGATTTTGCAGGGCAAGGACGTTTTCACTATTGCGCCGGGCGGCTGCGGCAAAACAACCTCTTATGTGTTTCCGCTGATTGACATCATCAGCCGTAAAAAGCCCAATGACAATATTTTGATTATTACGCCGGATTCCGAACAAGCCGTCGTTGCCTCCGACCGGCTGGCGATTTTTAACAAATATCATGAGATTAACGAAGCAACCATTAAAAACAAAGACGAGGAGATCAGCGACGAGGCCAACGTCATTATCGGTTCGCCGGATTTGCTGGTCGATTTGGTTGAAGAAAACAAAATTGATCTGTCCAACGTTACAATCCTGGTTGTTGACGATATTAACCTGATTAAGAAAAACAAACAGCTGGGAAATCTGGAGAAAATTTTGGACATTCTGCCGGCCAACAAACAGAATATTGTTTATACCAATCGCCGCTCCAAAGAAACCCAGTCAATTTTGGAAAAGATTTTGAAGGCTCCGGAAGAAATCAAGGTTGACAAAACCAAAGAACGGGAAGCGGCAATTAATGCCGGGAGTCAGAACCATCAACCAGCACCGTCGTCCCGGGTCCGTTCTGAAAATGCTGCCGCTCAACCGGCGGCACCGCGCTTTCGGACACCGCAAAAAGATCGTCAGGCCGTAGAGTTGAGCAAAAAATACAACAGTTTTCAGGGCAAAACGCCGGAATTTTTATTAATTCAAGGCAATCTGGCCGAGGGGGAATAGCCCTTTCCGCAAAAAAAAGCCTCCCAATCAGGAAGGCTTTTTTTATTATTCAATCCCGGCAGACATTTGCAATATCCGCGTTTCCGAAAATAGTGCTTTTTTATTATTTCTCCTTGCGGTTTTCCATTGCCTTTCGGGTATAGCGATTATTAGCCGGAGCATTCTCTTCGTCCAACGACGTCATCTCGTCAAAGACCAACTCTTTGTCATCTTCGGTATAAAGTTTTAACTTGTTGCCTTCCAATTTGAATGTTTTGACCTTGGGCAGTTCTTTAAGGTAATTTTGTTCGGCTTCCATCAAATCCCGCGGCCCCATCATCATGGTTGAACCGGCCGGGCTGAACGTCAGATTGTTACCGTCAAGCGTATAAATTCCAAAATAGCGGTTAACTGCCGACTTTCCGAAGAAGCGATTGCTTTTTCCTTCAAAACCCAACGTTATGTGGACATTATCCGGAACATTGCGCAAGATATACTCTTTGTCTACAAAACTGCCGGGCGTTTCGGTTTTATGGCAGGCACCAAGCGCAAACAACATCAGTAACAGGCTTAAAAGTTTTTTCATTATGTATCTCCTCGTTTTTAAGTTATGCTTTCATAAATAAGCCTAATCCGGCAGACTGGCAACCCTAATATTGCTTATTGCGGATAAGAAACCGCCAAATTATTTTTCAGAATCGGTCTGTTTTTTCAGCTGCTTGCGAGCCTGTTGCTGTTTTTTGCGCTTTTCCAAGTTTTTACGGAGAGCTGCCGCCTCGCGTTCAAAACGTGCTTCGGCTCGGGGACGGGATTTTTTTTCGCTGCTAACTGCCTCTTTATTCATCATTTTCTCCACAAATATAAAATATTTTTAAAATAATTGTAAAACAGACTTGATTTTATTTAAATGTTTATGTATGTTTCACACACAGATAAACATTATTATGCCGCCATAGCTCAGTGGTAGAGCACGTCATTGGTAATGACGGGGTCGTAAGTCCGATTCTTACTGGCGGCACCATTTTTTAGAATGCACCTTTTGAGGTGCTTTTTTTGTATGTATTTCAAGGCTTTCGGTTAGTCCGATTTTAGATGTTTTTAATTTGAAGGTTTTAAAAGAATTATCGGACTTTTTAATAACAAGATATTTATATTCTAAGTCTAAAATGTATGGATCCTATGAAAATGAAAATAAAATCAGTAATGTTGAAGAATTAAAAAAAACATCCGAACTTAGATATAATAAAATTTAAACATAAAAAAAGCTCCCCGAAGGGAGCTAAAATTCACAAGGAATTTCTCTCTCTCGCTCTTTTGTCCTACTAGGTTCTAATTCCAACACCAGAACTAGAAGTTTGCAGAACCAGTTACGAGGCAGTGCTTGTATACATAATAAATTTCTCCGCTAACACATACTATCAAAACTCGAACTAAAACCGGCAAGCACACAAATTTTAGTCTTCATTTCGTAGTGTGTTACTGTGTTACTGCGTATCCCCATTCGCGACAAAGCTTAATTCATTCTATAATAAGGCAGCCCGACCTTTATACTTAAACTCTTTCATTAGCATATGTCTCAATGCTTAGTTTAACCTATAAAAATCAATTACTCTTTGGAATAAAAAAGTCCTCCAAATAATTACCACAAAATTAACATCTGACTATCACAGCACGACCATAATAGTCTTTTTTTCACGTTTCCCATGGGTGTTTCAGGTGTTGCGTGATGATGTTAATGCCTTATATAAAAAGAATCAGTTTTTTGCGTTCCTGATCGTTCATAATAATTAAATAACAGTATTATACATATCATATATTCAAACATCTGTCAATAGACAAAATTTCCGAATTTTTAGTTAAACTTGTTTTTTACAAAGAAGTATCTTATGAACGATTGTGCAGATAGACATTTTTGTATGTATTATGAACTTATTTGGGTGATACATTTAATAAGGTAAAAGTTAGTGTCGATGAGTGTCTTGTAAATTTCTACTCAAAAGCTTAAAATCATCATAGAAATTAGTCCGATAATTGCATAGTATCACGCACCATCTAAAAAAGCTCCCTTCGGGGAGCTTTTTTAGATGGTGCGCAAAGGTTAAAGTTTTGATACAAACAAAAAACACCCCTAACCATTTTTAACGGTTAAGGATGTTTTTTTATTAATCAGCAATCCAACTGTTTTCTGAAAGCCGTTATAGCGAATTCTAAATCGTCTTTCATATGTTTCTTGTTTTTCAGAACAGATAAGTACAGTTTAATTAATTGCATATAAGACCTAACGTTTTTTTGGGGCAGCTTCAGCCGATAATTGTTCTCCAGCAATTTTGCCGCTTTACGAACATCGTCGGAAATCTTAAATTCTAACGGCTGCTGAAATGTTCCGGCATATGCTTCGCATCTGTTCAAAATACTGGCCAATTCATGCAAAAGCATTTGTCCGCCGCACAAACCCTTTCCGTTATATAATCGCATTACTTCATCAATTGTCTGACAAATAACAAAGTAATATGATTTTATTTCGGGCGCCTGTTTGGCCTGTGTTCTCTCCAGCCGCAAACTTAACCTCTGTGTCGCACACCAGATGACCACAGCATTTTTACCTTTGAGCTCGAAAGCAACCGCCAAAACGTTATCGCCGCTGTTTTTCCCTTCTCCCAATATTACAATATGCTCACAAGCCACACCAAGTTTCTGAGCGGTATAAGCCAGAAGCTCAGCCTCACTTTTTTGGTGAGTATGCCTGCTCATAAGACCCTTACCACCAACACAAAGGACTGTAGGATAATATCCATGCTTTTTATGTATTTGATGATATAATTTGGCGGCATACATTGCTGACGTAGCATCATCATCAATAGCAACAACATGTGTTGCCGCTATGATACTGCCATTTTGAAAACAGTTTGTTTCTGCTTTCAGAACAGAGTGAAGCAGGTTTGCGGCTTCGTAAAACTTTTTTTTCATAATTTTTTTATTTTAATAATTAACAACTTAAAATATATTATTTAGAATATATCATAAATTCAGGCCATAAACAACCAATATTAAGGGAAATCGTTTTAAACTTTTGTTACGAAATTAAGTTTCAACCAATAATCGAATCTTTGCATTTTAAGGAGCATTATAATGCTTTATTCCGCTTATTACAATTCGCCAATCGGCAGGCTGCTGCTTGCCAGCGACGGAAAGAATCTGACCGGATTATGGATTGAGAAACAAAAATACTATGCAGATACCGTGCCGGATGACATTCAGGAACAGGCGGACTTGCCGATTTTCATTAAGACGCGCGAATGGCTTGATAAATATTTTCAGGGTAAAAATCCGGCTGTTTCCGAGCTGCCGCTGGCTCCCCGCGGTGGAAAATTTCGGCAGGCGGTATGGAAGATTTTGTGCCAAATCCCGCAAGGGCAGGTTTTGAGCTATGGAGAGATTGCCAAAATAATTGCCCGGCAAACCGGCAAAAAGAGCATGTCCGCCCAAGCCGTCGGCGGAGCTGTCGGGCATAATCCGATTTCAATCATTATTCCCTGCCACCGGGTCGTCGGAACAAACGGCAGCCTGACCGGTTATGCCGGCGGCCTTGATACCAAGATTAAACTTCTGGAATTGGAAGGCGTTGACATGTCGCGTTTGTTTCGTCCGAAAAAAGGAACCGCTTTATAGACAGATATAATTTCGGGACTATTTATATCTTAAAATATCTTCAAAAGATTTGAACTTGAAAAACACATGGTGGCGGGTTTCGGGGAGAAGAACCAATTTATCGCCGTAAAAATTTTTCTGTTCGTTAAGATTGAAAATCTTATCATTATCGGAAATAATCGCCCGATTAAATTCCGGATTAATCTGATCTCGGTAACGCTGATAGAACTCCTGCAGCTTTTCCAGTTCAAGGCGGCTGCTTTCAAGGCTGCGCTTGGAGGGGAAACGTTCGGACAGTTCATATTCTTCGGGAGAAAAAACAAGATAATCGCGCTGAAAATCTATTGGACCGCCCTGTAAAACCTGATTTAGCACATTTATCATCTCCGGAGACAGCCCCTTTTGGGCATCAAACAAATACGGATTGCCGTTAACGGCGATTTTCTGTTTCAGATTAGGCAGGCGGTCGGCGACGAGAGAAGCGACGAAAACGCCGGCGGAATAGCCGATAACATGAATTTCTTCATATTTCGAAAAATCAAAATTCAGCCCCAAACCATTATAATCAAACAGCATCAGAACATCATAATTATGATCCCTCAAATTGGCAAACTGATGTTCGTCACAGCCCCAGCCGGCAAAAAAGACTATTAGCTTTTTGCTGCCGTTATCGATGAAGTATTGCTGCATTTGCACTTTTTCTTGGGCGGCAACCTTATCCGGCTGGCAACCACCGTTTCCATCGCGGCGGTACTCTGCCGGACATTGTTTCAACACGCAATAATTCAGCGGTTTGCCGTTAAACTTTAATTTTGAATTTTCAACCATTTTGCGATTGGGACATTTACTGCATTCTTCGACGCTGACCAACTGGACATTCAGCACCGTATCACAATCATAGGCCACACCGTTGACATCATTAAAAGAATTGACTTTATCTGTCGGCAAATCCTGGCAATATTTATCATCGTTAAGAAGATCGTTATCGGCGGGTTCCGGATTTTGAAAAGAATCGGCAAGAACTTTCATTTTTTCCAGAGGAATCCGGCAATCGGACTTTCGTTCGGAATCGCTGCCAATAATCAGACGGCAAAAACCATCTTCAATACCTTTGATTTCCTGACGAACAGTAACTTCGCGGCCGATAATGCGAATCTTGTTTTCATATACGGCCGGCTTGCATTCCCGCAAGCTGGCAACATAACCATCATCAACGATACCGGCGGTTTCTTTTTCTGCATCTGCCAATACTTCCGAATATATGCCCAAGACACCGGTTAAAATCAGACTAAACAGGTATTTTTTCATACGCCGCTCCTCTTTTTGAATTTATTACACTTTAACGGAGAGTTTTTAATTATTTATGAATCAGCAAACTCTGGCCACCGTCAGGGTATCAACGGAAGCGGCACCGGCTTTATGCAGTACCAGGGCACATTCTTTGAGCGTTGAACCGGTGGTCATGACGTCATCAACCAGTACGACATGTTTGCCGCGAATCCGTTCCGGGTGTCGGATCCGGAAGGCATTTTTGACGTTTTTAATCCGGGCATGTCCGGAAAATTCAACCTGAGGCCGGGTTTTCCGGTGGCGTTCGACGGCGGTATATTCAACAGGAAGCCCGCATAAACGGCTTAACTCATGACAAAGCAGCGCCGATTGATTATAGCGCCTTCTGAGCAGACGGGTATAATGCAGGGGAATCGGAATCAAAACATCGGCGCCTTGGTTCCAAATATCTTTTCCGGCGTTAAACAGCCAGCGGCCGAGGACTTTGGCGTTTTCGGTCTTATCCATAAACTTGAAACTCAGAATCAGATTTTTTGAACCGTCATCATAGCGAAAAGCAGAGCGGCTCAGACGAAACGGCGAGCGATGATTCTGCAGGCAGGAAGCACAATAGAGCTTGCGATTAGCGGGTTCTTCGTCCAGAGGGTGTCCGCATTTTTCGCAATAGGGGCGGCTGATAAAACTGACTTCATTAAAGCAATCCGGACAGAGGCCATCATCACCGCCGGGCAAAACTCTGCCGCATTTGATGCAGCGCGGCGGCAGAAATACGCTTAAAACGGAAGTCCAGATTCCCATTTCTATCCGGCCAGTCCCTGCAACGCCTCATGAATTTTGCTGATACGGTCGACAACAACCATGCCGGCATCAATCATGGCGTCCTTTTTATCCTGAACCGAAATATGCCCCTTGGTGATAATATCCCCGGCATAGCCCATTTTATGCCCAAACGGAACGGCATCTCCGGCCACAAAACAAATGACCGGCTTTTTGCGTTCCAAAGCTTTGTAGTATTTGGCGGCATATTCTTCAAAACTGCCTCCAAGCTGGCCAATCAGGACGACAGCGTCGGTTGCGTCATCGTTCATAAAGGCCTCCATTGTATCTACAAAGTCTATTCCGATAAGCATATCGTCGCCAAGACCGATAACCGTCGACTGTCCCTGCCCGGCTTTTTTGGTTTCGATTACTGCTTCATAAGTCAGCGTAGACGAGCGGGAAACAATCCCGATCCGTCCGGGGTTGTGGATATTCTCAGGGAAAATCCCCAGCCGGGCGGCGCCGGGGGTGATAATTCCCGGCGTATTGGGTCCGATTAATTTGGTTTTGCTGCCCTTTAACATGGCTTTGATTTCCATCATGTCGCGCAGGGGAACCCCATTGGCGATGCAAACCGCCAAATCAAGCTCGGCCTCCACAACTTCGCGGACGGCATCGCGTACCGAACGCGCCGGCACATACATTACGCTGGCATTGGCGCCGGTTTCGGCGACGGCTTCTTTAACCGTGTTAAACACCGGCAGCCCCAAATGCTGATTACCGCCTTTTCCCGGCGTTACGCCGGCAACAACCTGCGTGCCGTAATCCAAAGAACGGCGGACATGAAATGTTGCCTGGGTACCGGTAATACCCTGGCAGAGCACTTTGGTATTTTTATCGACCAGAATTGACATCAGTCGCTTTCCTCCACCGCCTTAATCAGAATATCCACGGCGCTTTCCATGTCTTCGGCAATAACAATCGGAAGTTTGGAATGTTCCAGAATATCTTTGGCTTCGTCTTTATTGGTTCCTTCAAAACGGACAACCAGCGGAACATTCAGCCCTACTTCGGCCGCAGCGGAAATAATGCCTTCGGCAATCAGGTTACAACGCAGGAAACCACCGAGAATATTAATCAGAATCCCTTCCACCCGGGGATTGGTCATGATAATTTTTATTCCCGAGGCGATCTTATCCTTGTCAACACCGCCTTTGACGTTCAGAAAACAGGCCATGCCGCTGCCTTTGCTGCGCAACAGGTCGAGCGCGGCCATGGCAATCCCGTCGCCGTTAACAATACAACCGATGCTGCCATCGAAATCGCAATAGGTAAAACCGAATTTCTTGGCCTGAATTTCATGGTCGTCTTCTTCATATTCATCTTCCAGCCGGGTAATTTCGGGGTGGCGGTAAAGGGCATTTTCATCAAAGGACATTTTGGCGTCCAAAGCAACCAGACTGCCGTTGCGCTGCACACCAACCGGATTGATTTCGATCATGGTGGCGTCATAGTCAATAAAAGCCCGGTGCAGCCCGTTGACCAGCGTTTCCAGGCTGGCGGCGCTTCTGACCGGAAGTTTTAAAAAGCTCATAATCTCCTGAATCTGTTCGGGAGTGGCACCAATTTCCCAGTCAAGCCGGACTTTGAGTATTTTCTCCGGCGTACTTAAGGCCATGGAAGCAATGTCTTCGGTTCCGACTTCGGCAATCAGCAGAGTTAAGGCCGGCAGCATCCGGTCAATCACCAATCCGGCATAAAAAATTTGTTTGACTTTGTTATAAGCTTCTACATAGATACGGCTGACCTGTTTGCCTTTTGGGCCAGTTTGGACGGTAACCAAAGTAGATCCCAGCATTTGTTCCGCTTCGGGCAAAATATCCCGGCGGCTTTTGACCAGCCTGATACCGCCGCCGCGTCCGGCTTCTTTTTCCAGAAAATAACCGCGTTTGCGGGCGCCGGACTGAATTTGGGACTTAAGCATCCACGGCCCGCGTTTGGAAACTTCCGCCGCCACCCTTTTCGCCTCTCCCGGAGTATAGGCAATACCACCGCGGGGAATCTCTATCCCGTACTGGCTGAGAATCTTTTTGGCCTGATACTCGTGAATATTCATCAACTGTCCTTCACAATACTGCCGCATAATAGCGGATTTTATCGGTCATTGCCGCCAGACCGTTGCGACGGCTGGGGCTCAGGTGTTCCGATAGACCCAGTTTAGCAAAAATATTTTCAACTGCAATTTCTTTAATCTGCTGCGGCGTTTTATGTGCAAAAATGCTCAAGACAACCGCAACAATCCCTTTGACGATGGCGGCGTCGCTGCTGCCTTTGAAATTCAACACCTTGTGTCCGTTTTCGGAGGCCACTTCCGGAACCAGCCAAACCTGAGACTGGCAGCCGCTGACTTTCCATTCTTCGGTTTGCAGTTCGGGCGGAAACGGCGGCAAGGCCGCGCCCAAGTCTATCAGATAGCGGTATTTGTCTTCCCAGTCATCAAGAAGTTCAAAATTTTCAATCAACTCATCGATTTTCATTTTATTTTCTCCTGGCGATATTTTCGGGCAGCGGCAGACAAAGCGGCAAACAGCGCCGCTGCTTCCGGCGAACGATGCCGCAAATATTCCGGATGCCACTGCACCCCCAAAGCAAACCAATTCTCCCGTGCTTCAACCGCTTCAACATTACCATCTGCCGAACGGGCAGAAACGACAAGTTCCGAACTACCCGCCAGTTCGGCAACGCCTTCGGTATGCACCGAATTGACCATAATTTCATTTTTTTTGCCGCAGAGTTCAAACAGCCTGGTTCCCGGCGTGAGCCGGACGGCATGGGCATCTTGATATTTATCCGACTTATGAGCAAGACCGCCGCCTAATTCCGCCGTCACATTCGTGTACATTTTGGCACCGAAGAAACCGGCCAGCATTTGAAACCCGGCGCAAATTCCCAAAACCGGAAGCTTGTGTCCGGCAGCAAAAGCAATGGCTTCAAGATAGGCGGCAGAGCGTTCGGACAGACGATGGCCGGCGGGAAGCTTTTCGGGGAAAAGATAATAATCTGCCGGCGAATCAAAATTTCCGCCAATCAGCAGCAAACCGTCCAAACCCAGCTTCCGAAGCGTGTCGGCCACATTTTTATAGCCGACAAAACGCAGTTCAACATCGGGAGCAGCCAGCGCCTGCACATACGGTTCGTCAATCACATAGCCGTCATAACCGCTTTCAAGCGCCAAAAGCAGGCCGATTTTAATCTGCGGTCCGTCAGTTCGAATCCCGTTTGGTTCACCATCCGGCAGGCAGATTTCCGCCTCCGGACGGCTTTGCAATTCTGATGTCGGAATTACAAAAGAATCAACATCTCTCCCAGGGAAACGAAAACGCTGCAAAAAAACACGCCCGTCCATTGCCGCTCCTAAAAAAGTTCAAACATCATTTTGGCGTCATCGCTCATGCGCTCAAACGTCCATTCCGGCTCCCAAACCAATTTTACGGTTACCATACCGACACCGTCAATCGCGGCAACAGCTTCGGCGGCCTGGGCGGGAAGAACACCGGCAACCGGACAATTCGGAGCGGTGACAGTCATATCGATTTCAACATCGCCGTTTTCGGCCTGGCGGATATCATAAACCAGTCCCAAATCCCAGATATTGACCATAATTTCAGGATCAGAAACGGTTTTCAAAGCCTCGACAATTGCTTCGCGGCTTGTTTTCTTTAATCCGGGGGACAAGGGTTCTCCCGCGGTTACCTGATATTCCGTATCGGGCAGCGGCTGGGTCATGGCATCAAGCAGCCCCGCTTCCAAAGATGAAATTCCGCCGTCTGTTTTTTGTTCCTCGGACATTAGTTTACCTTTCAGATTTTTCTGAATTCCTATATACATCTCTGAGGATTTAATTGCAAGCGTTTCGCCCTGCTTATACAGATTCCGAGAATCAGAAAAAGCTCCGGGCCTTGAGCAAAGCCGCCGCAAAGCGGTCAATATCCTGACGAGAGGTATAAAGGCCGATTGAGGCTCTGGCCAGCGAGGTATAGCCCATGCGTTTGACCAACGGTTCGGCGCAATGGTGCCCGGTGCGAATCGCCACTCCTTCCTTATCCAGAATAAAGGCAACGTCCTGGGCATGAATGCCGTTCAAATCAAATGAAAAAACGCCGCCTTTGCCGGCAGCAGTACCGATAA
>UQFU01000010.1 GCA_900540425.1 uncultured Alphaproteobacteria bacterium | reverse complement strand
TGTGGGGGATTCCCTTTCTTTTTCGCGCCGCCCCCCCCCCCCTGCCGCTCGGCCATGGCCTCCAATAACGCCGATTGTACCTTGGCCGGCGCACGGTTAATTTCATCGGCCAAGACCAAATTGGCAAAAACCGGCCCCGGACGAAACTCAAACTCGCCTTTTGACGCCACGTAAATATCGCTTCCGACAATATCTGACGGCAGCAAATCCGGCGTAAACTGAATACGGTTGTAGCGGGCGCTGATTAAGGACGACAGGGTCTTAATCGCTTTGGTCTTGGCCAGTCCCGGCGCTCCTTCGACCAATGCGTGCCCGTCAGCCAAAAGCGTAATCAGCAGCTTGCGGTTCAAATCCTCCTGTCCGATAATTTTGCCGTTCATATATTCCAGCAGTTCCGACATTTTATCCCTGATTTCTGACATATGCTTAATCCCCTTTATAACCGGTTCTCTTCAAAAAATTCTGATATTCTTCCAATACAGCGTTTTTCATAATGTCATTTTGCATAAAATCATAAAGCTCGATTGAATGTTTATAATGCGCCCGCGCTCTGGGATAGCTGCCGCGTTCCTGATCCACGGCTTCCACCCGCGCCAAATAGAGCAGAGCCTCGGCCTCGGCAAAATGATGCCCGGCCTTTCCGTATAGATAAACCGCCTTCATCAACGCTTTGCGGGCATTGGGAATGTCCCCGATCAGATAGCGCAGGCTGCCGATTGCCGACAAAGCGCTGGCTTCGCCCAGCAAATCGCCGTTTTCGCGATACAACATCCGGCATTTTTCCAAAATGTCATGCGCCCGGTCATAATTTTTGTTTTTCATCTCCAACCGGGCAATCGCGCGCAAAACCGCAGCCTCCTTAAGCGTTACGCGGCCGCTTTCAAACATCTCCGCTGCCGCCTGATACGCCCGCAACGCCTCTTTTTCGTTCTCCTGCATCAGGTGTATATAAGCCTCGTGTTCATAAGCCTCGCCGCCCAGATCCTTGCTGCCGGTTTCCTCCAAAACCTTTTCGGCATCGCGAATCAATGCCAGCGCCGCAGCATAATTCAGCTGGGCAGTCCTCACCTTGGAAAAACGGATTAAGGTTTCGCCATACGTATTGGCGGCATAGTCTCTGCCGTGTATCAAATCCAACGCCGTCGCCAGAGCCGTCGCGGCCTCGTCATAATGATACTGGCTTAATTCCAGCTCCCCGAGACGGGAATATACAAAAGCGGCTCCCTCTTCGTCCCCGGAATCTCGATAAAGTTTCGCCGCGTCTCTGTACTTGCCGCGAGCCGCTTCATAATCCCCCCTAAGCCAGGCATCATCGCCTTCCTGAAAGACTCTCGCCCCTTCGGTAACATATTTTCCCTCAATTGTTCTCGGCATACAAAAAACTCCTTTGCATTCACTGATAAATATTATATATTGCATCCAGCTTAAAAAAACAAGAAGTATTAGCCATGGATGATATATTTGACCTTGCCGCCGAAGGAGACTGCGGCGCTCCGCACACCTTTGACAACATTTCGCAGCTGGCCCCCTCGTACAGCTGGCTGGAGATGCTGAATCCCGAACAAAAAGAAGCAGTCAAAACCACCGAAGGGCCGGTCTTGGTCCTCTCCGGCGCCGGTACCGGCAAAACCAAAGTGCTGACCACCCGGCTCGCCTATATCTTGTCTCAACACAAAGCCAATCCGTGGAACTGCCTGGTCGTCACTTTTACCAACCGGGCAGCCAGAGAAATGCGCGAACGGGTTCAGGGGCTGATTGGAGATGTGGCAAATTCGGTCTGGCTTGGCACCTTTCACAGCGTCTGCGTCAAAATTCTGCGCAACCATGCCGAAATCGTCGGACTGAAAAGCAATTTTACCATTCTCAACGAAGACGACCAGAAACGCCTGATTAAACAGATTCTCGAAGCGGAAAGCATTGATGACAAAAAGTACCCGCCACAGGCGATTCTTGATAAGATCAGCCGCTGGAAAGACAAGGGGCTGGGCGCTGACAAGGTTCAAAACGATTACAAAGAAACCGTCCTCACCCACGTCTATCAGAAATATCAGGAACGGCTGCTGGAACTCAACTGCGTAGACTTCGGCGACATTATTCTTCACACGCTGAAAATACTTCTTTCCGAGGCTGATATCCTCGACAAATACCAAAACCGGTTCCAATATATTATGGTCGACGAATATCAGGATACCAACGTTTCACAATACCTGCTGATACGCTTGTTGTCGCAAAAATATCGCAACCTTTGCTGCGTCGGCGACGATGACCAGTCCATCTATTCGTGGCGCGGTGCCGAAATTGAAAATATCCTGCGTTTCAACAAAGATTTTCCTGACGCCAAAACCATCAGGCTCGAACGCAATTACCGCTCAACCGCCAATATTCTCAAAGCCGCCTCCAACCTTATCAGCAACAATCAGGACCGCCTCGGCAAAACTTTGAAAGTCGCGGAAAATTCTCCGGCCTTGCAATGCGACAACAGCAAAATCAAAGTCGTCAGCACTTATAACGGCGCCGAAGAGGCGCAATATGTCATCGACGAGATAGACAGCCTGACCCGCAGCGGCTATAATTATTCCGACATGGCGATTCTGGTACGTACCGCCGCCCAAACCCGCGAATTTGAAGAAAAGTTTATCCACGAAGCCATACCCTACCAGGTTATCGGCGGACTCAAGTTTTATGAACGTGCCGAAATCCGCGACGCTCTGGCCTATTTCCGGGTTGTTCTGCAACCGGACGATGACCTTGCCCTCGAACGGATTATCAACCGCCCTGCCCGCGGCATCGGCACCAAGTCAATTGAAAAATTCCGCAACGAAGCCCGCCTCCGCCATTGCTCCATGTATGCGGCAATAGAAAAAATGCTGGCCGAAGATATGATTGCCGGCAAAGCAAAAAACAGCCTTCAGCAGCTGATGGGCTCTTTTGCCGAATGGCGCAAAGCCGCTTCTGTCCTGACTCCGGACGATCTCGCCGCCCAGATTTTGGAAGATTCCGGTTACTTTGACATGCTCAAGGCCGATAAGTCTGTTGAGGCGCCGGGAAGAATTGAAAACCTCAAAGAATTAATCAACTCCATGGACGACAAATTCGCCAATCTGTCCGAATTCATGGAACACGTCAGCCTGGTGATGGATAACGATGATGTAACCGACAACAACAGAATCATGCTCATCACCCTGCATTCGGCCAAAGGTCTGGAATTTAACGTCGTCTTCCTGCCCGGTTGGGAAGAAGGCCTGTTTCCGCATCAGCGGGCCTTAGATGAAGGCGGAACCGCCGCGCTTGAAGAAGAGCGCCGCCTCGCCTATGTCGCCATAACCCGCGCCCGCCAAAAACTTTATATTTCCATGGCACACAACCGCCGGGTTTACGGGCAATGGCAAAACAACCTGCCCTCCCGCTTTATCAACGAACTGCCGCCGCAGACAATTGAAATCTGCAACAAGGCAAGCAGTTACTTCGGCGGAGACACTTACGGTTCTTCTTCCGGATACGGAAAAAACTATGGCGGCTGGAATACCGGCAACCATAACGAAAATACCGCCTCGGTCCGATATGACGATGATGACCGTTACAGCTATGTCAGCAATGACGATTACGGAGATTCCTGGAGCGGAAGCTTTTACCAAGCCAAGCAAAAAGCCAAAAACCGTTATGCCGAATTCCCGGTCGGAACGACCGTCTGCCACGCCAGCTTCGGCTTGGGAAAAGTTATCGCCGTAGACGGCAACAAACTGGAAATCATCTTTGAAAACGCCGGCCACAAACGGCTGATGAAAGACTATGTCAGCAAAGTCTGAAATTAGGCTTATGCTAGACTAAAGTCTACTTTGCCGGGAGTTGAAATTTTTCAGCGGCGGCTTAAATCTATGGCATAAGGAACGCGACAGTTTCTTATTCTATGGTCGGGGTGCTTCCGACACATACCATAGATAGATATGCTCGGAAGTTCCCTGTGACCTGAAGAGATGATATCAAAAATCGGAATATTTTGTTTCTAAGAGGATTTTGCGAGAAATCGTCATTAACAACATTCCCGACCGCTTTATTTATTAAAGTGGTCTTTTTTATGGCCTCCTTCCATAATTGCATACCTCCTGTTCCCGCCATTTTTCAAACCGGTTCTTAACATGCCTCCCGCTCTGCCGCCCTCGACTGCTAACCGTTCTTTTGCAGACAAGCTGCCCAGACTTCCGGCTTAAACCCCGGAATCGCAAAATCGTCTCCAACCAGCAGCGGACGTTTTACCAACATCCCGTCCGTCGCCAACAGGGCAATCTGCTCTTCTTCGTTCATCAGCGGCAGTTTGTCTTTGAGCGCCAAAGCTTTATACTTTAACCCGCTGGTATTAAAAAACTTTTTGACTTCTCCACCCCCGGCAGCAATCCATTGTTTCAACTCCGAAACTGTCGGATTCTGCTCCGTAATATGACGATCCTCATACGCAATGCCATTATCATCAAGCCACTTTTTAGCTTTTTGACAGGTTGTACATTTCGGATATTCAACAAATAAAACTTTTTTCATATTTCCTCGGCAAATTTTCTAGACATTTTTGATTTATACACTACATTTATAATCAAAGATAGGGAGAGAATGCAATGCAAAAAAATCAAAAATTTTTGGCTTTTGATATCGGAGGAACAAAAATCGCCTGTGCCGTTATCAACGAACGGGGAAAAATTCTGAGCGAAACCCAAAAATTTGATACGCCGAAAACAACAGATGCAATCAATCTGCTGCTCAAAAGCATCATCTCCCAGCACGAAGATGAAATCGACGCCGTGGCCATCGCCACCGCCGGAGAAGTATCCAATGAGCGCAGCCGGATTATTTCTTCGGTCGGCAACATGGCTGCCGGCTATCGCGACACGGACTTTGCCTCCCTTTCCGCCAAACCGGTCATTCTCGAAAATGACGCCAATGCCGCTGCTTGGGCAGAATATAAGCTCGGAGCCGGAAAGTATTGCAAAAACCTTTTGGTTGTTGCAATCGGCACCGGAGTCGGATTGGGTGTCATTGTTGACGGCAAACTCCTCAAAGGCAAGTGCGGCGCTGCCGCCGAAGCGCATTTCCCCATCAACCGCGGCAACAAACGCCGCTGCAGCTGCGGTGCCTACGACTGTTATGAAATTTATGCTTCCGGCACGGCGCTGAGCCTCGACGCCAAAGAGGCCTACGGAAACGACACCAAAAACAGCCATGATGTCATAAAAGGGATCAAAGAACATGACCATGTCGCCATCGACATTTTTGACAACTGGCAAAACAATGTTTTGGCCGGCATATACGGACTGGTCAACCTCTTTGACCCCGAAGCGGTAATTTTGTTTGGTTCTCTGGTCGAGTTTATGGATGTCGAAAAACTTGAACGTGAGGCCAATCAGATAATTTTAACCCCGCCGGTAAAGATATGCTGCGCCAAACATGGAGCCAATGCGGCAATGATCGGCGCAACACTTCTTGCTGCGGAGGAATTAAAGAAAAACAGTCAGCGGGAATAGCTAAACTGCGGCATGGCAGACAAAGCGGCTACCTCGCGGTCGGAAAGTTTGCCGGCAAAAGCCATGTTCTTTTGAGCTTGACTGGCATTATAAATATTTAAGGCTTTTTCGGCTTTTTGCTTTAAGAGTTTTAAATCTTTCAAAATTTTATAATCGCCGAACATTTTATGATTCAAATATTCGACTGCGCCGCTGCCGGACCGGCGGACATTCAAAAGCAAATCAAGCCCGGCGCAGAAATCTTCGTTTTCATAGCGGTTCTGTAATTTTTGGCGGCAGTTTTTTTCATCAATAAAGCTAAACATCCAACGCAGCTGAACCATAGCTTTGCGAATTTTGCCGCCGTGTTTCAAACGGGCAATCCACCCATCGGGCTTTCGTCCGGCAGCCCGAGCATAACGAACCGCTTCGCGTTCATCGCCGTAAAGATAATAACTCAAGGCATTGTAAATCTGGTTTTCCCGCAGTTTGCGGTCTTCGGTCCGGGGCAGAAGGGACAAAGTCCGACGCAGACGCTTTTCAAAATCCCCCAGGACAATAATCGCTTCTTCAATCTTGCGAATACCGTTCTGTTTTCCGGCAATCCGCTGGCTCAACTGTTGCAGACGTTCCTCGCAGCCGTTCATCAGGGAACTCTCTTCGGAGGAAGGGCACTCCTGCAAGTTCCAGTATTTTTCAGCAGCGGCGCTGTTATGTAATAAGAAGTTATCAGTCATCGGTCTTCCCCTACAATTTCATTATAGCATTATACCGATGACAAACAAACCTATCCGCTCATTTTACCGCAAAGTTTAACATAACTTTTACAAATGTACCTTTTTTTGTCATAAACTGTAACATAAGCGTCATAAATCAAAGGTACCGGAAAAAGACAAGGCAATGCCAATCATCGTATTGCTGCCTTTAAGCTTCGACTCGCGAGACTGTGCCTGAATATACGAAACATAGGGCGCCAGGCTGAAACCGTCATTAAGCTTGACATCCATCCGTGACGTAAAATTCAACTCATAGCGAAAATCCGTCCCCACATAACGGCTGTACACAAAATAATCCCGAAAATATCCCTCAAATTGAAACTTGACACCTTCCCGCAACGGATATTCCGCCCGGCCGCCGACTTCCCAGGCGGTTTTCATATCCTCGCGGCTGTAAGTCATATCCAGTTCCTCCACCAGCGCCGCATACAGTTCCTTTACCTTCTCGCCGTTAAACAGCTTGATACCGCCTTTCCCGCGCAAAATTTTCTGTCGCGGCGCATCATTGTTGGCCGTAAACTCAGTTTGATACCCCAAACTTCCGAACGGCCCGACATCTGCATCGGCATATCGCCACATTTTACGGTTATAATCGCTGGTCAGCAAAATCTTGTCGGCATTTTCGCTTGATGAATTGTCTCCGTCGGCCGGACGCAGTTTGGTTTTGCCGTATTCCATAAAAACGCCATTGTTCCAGGAATAATACGGCTGCTGATACTCCAACATAAAATCAAACACGCCTTTGACCACCGTCTGGCTGTCAGCACTCAGCTGGCTGTTCGGAGAATTGGCATAAGCCTTGGCATTCTTAACCTCCGTACTCGAAAACTCCAAAGCCACCCGCCGAAAATCCGCTTTCCATGGCGAAATACCGGTTTCTTTGGCATGCAGCAAACCCGGAAATCCCAACAACAACGTCAAAACCGGAATAAACCTGTTCATATCTCGCCTCCCGAATAAAACTTTTCGCCTAATACTTAATATCAGGATTTTTGAATACAACTTCCGACTATAAAAAAAACCTCCGGAACAATGTTCCGAAGGTTCAGATAAAAATAAAAACTACTTCATCAGCCGATCCTGGAGCCTGGCGCTCCAATAACACCCGGCAACAACCGCCACTACGATACCGCTAACGATCAGCCATTCCGTCAACGCGCTCCCCGGTACAATTTCATGAACAAACTCCTTTGCTATGACACAAATGGCAATAAACGCCAAAAGCATTGAAAACCAGAAAGCTTTTTTATACTTCGTCAGGCTCAAAACACCCATAACGATACACAACAAAACTACGCTGACAATAGCGAAAACAAGAAATGTATTCATAACAAAAAAATTTAGATAATTAATATTTATTAAATGTAATATACCTCAAACCTAACTTTTCGTCAACAACAGCAATTATGATAATTTTGTAACATCCGGTTGTCATTCCCCACACGGCGATTATATCAAAAAAGCAACAACAATTATCAAAGGAGGTACCAAATGGACGATAAAGCTTATGACAAACTGCAAAAAGAAATTGACAAGCTCAAAGAAGAACACAAACAAATCATGGCCGACCACAAACGGATCATGAAAGAACATGAAAAAATCCTCAAAGACCATGAAACGCTGAAAGCCGAAATCGCCAAACTCAAAAAATAACGGCCCCAAACGTCAAAATACCTCTAGTCAGGCCCAAGCCTGAAAAGAGGTATTTTTTTAATCATCTTCCCGGATAGCCTTTATAATTTCTTTTACATCATTCTTCATCTGCGTAAAACCCCAGACAAAGAAAATCGTAAAAGCTATCGGAGCCGTAACCTTCCATAAGACCGGAAATACAGCGCCGATAACAAATAAAAACATTGCAACAAACACTAACCGGGTTAAATTAATCTTTTTCATATGGCATATTTTTTTATATGTTAATAATCTAAAAAACAAATCATTATGAAAAAGCGTCAAAGCCTGTAATATCCATAATAATTTGTAAACTGTTGATTAGTATATCACAAATTATCGCAAACAACAAGAAATTTTCGTCTCGCGGAACCCGCCGGGCAGACCGCTATTTTTCTCTAACAAAACCCAATTCTGCCGAAACGGAAGCGGCTTTTTTTGTTCAAGCCTAAAATTAAGTATTGACAAGAATAAAAAGAAATATTATTAACAATGTGAATTTTAACGGCGGGTTAGCTCAGTCGGTAGAGCAGAGGAATCATAATCCTTGTGTCGTGGGTTCGAATCCCTCACCCGCTACCATAAAAAAACGCTTCGTCTTGGAGCGTTTTTTTTGCAGATAAAATTATCAACCTGCTTCCGAATATCCATTGGAGACGTAAGAAAAATATGCACGATATTTGGAATCCCTGGCATGGCTGCATCAAAAAAAGCGAAGGCTGCCAAAACTGTTACATGTATTTTTTGGATCGGCAGCGAAATGCCGACGGAAGAAATATTTATAAGGTAAAAAGCAATTTCGACTACCCGCTCCAAAAAAACAAAAACGGTTCCTACAAAATCAAAAGCGGCGAGCAGATTCGCGTCTGCATGACATCGGACTTCTTTTTGGAAGAAGCCGACATCTGGCGGCCGGAAGCTTGGAAAATCATACGCCAGCGGCCGGACGTTGTTTTTTTCCTGCTGACCAAACGCCCCGAAAGAGTCCGAAAATGTCTTCCACCGGATTGGAACGAAGGCTGGGAAAACGTCTTTTTCAACATTACCTGCGAAAATCAACAACGGGCTGATGAAAGAATTCCGCTTCTCCTCAGCCTCCCGTTCAAACACAAAGGCCTGATGGCAGCACCGTTCATCGGTGCCATTGACATAAAAAAATACCTGCAAAGCGGACAAATCGAACAGGTCATTGCCGGCGGCGAAAATTACGACGGTTCCCGCCCGCTGGATTATGACTGGGTAAAAAGCCTTCACGACCAGTGCGTCAGCACAAACGTCACTTTCTGTTTTATTGAAACCGGCACTTGTTTCATCAAAGGCGGAAAAACTTATCATTTGCCGGATAAAGAGCTGCAAAGCCGAATGGCATGGAAATCGGGGCTGCAACATCAAGGGCGGGAACACCGCTTCAAACTTGCGCCGCCGCCTCAGTTGTCTTTGTTCAGCGCCGCCGAAACGTATCAAAAAACTTTTCGCTCCTGTTGCGCAACCTGCGGCAGCCGGCTGATTTGCAACGGTTGTGCCTCTTGTTCCGTCTGTCATGCCCAAAAACCTCCGGCCGCCTGATTTTTATTCAGCTTGCCGGAGAAAAACGCCAACCAATGATTATATTAATAATGAAAGGAAAAAACATGCTTAAATATGCCATTTGCGCCCTCCTTGCCGCCATCGCCGTAATTATCATTGCCGGCGGTATACATCTTTGGCGCGTCGCCCAAAAAAACAAGCAGGA
Organism: uncultured Alphaproteobacteria bacterium; assembly: GCA_900540425.1. Classification (GTDB taxonomy): domain Bacteria; phylum Pseudomonadota; class Alphaproteobacteria; order RF32; family CAG-239; genus MGBC133411. The sequence goes on along the minus strand of UQFU01000010.1, from coordinate 24,213 downwards.
AATGTCCCGCTATCAGGGAGCGCCGGTCACCGTAAAACAATCTTTCGGCAAAACGCTTGTCATTTATTATTCGTTAAGCGGCCATACCAAAGAAATCGCCGAAAAAATCCGCACCTTGACCAACGCCGACATTTATGAAATAAAAACCGCCGAAAAAATTGATACGGTTCCCTGGTTTTATCTGAAAATAAAACAGCAGCTCAAAACCGGAAACTTTCCGCGGCTGGCTGGAGACCTTCCCGATTTTTCCCCATATGACCTCATCTTTTTCGGCGCGCCGGTCTGGTGGTACACCATAGCTACGCCTGCCCAAAGCTTCTTAAAACAAGCCGATTTCAAAAACAAAGAAGTCGCGCCTTTTTCAACCCAAGGCAGCAACTGCGGAACTTTCTCCAGCGACTTTGGCAAGCTGGCTCAAAACGCCCGTATTCTGCCGTTTGCCGCCTTTAACAACCTGCCGGAAAAATATAACGCCGCCGTTGACAACAAAATAGCAACGTGGCTCAACAGCCTGCCGGCATCAAAAAAATAATTCCTAGAAGTCCTCTTTGTTTTCAAGGCTTCCGTAACGTTTATGAATACACTCAACGGCGGTTTTGTGAACGCCTTTGGTAATATTGTAAAACACAAACCGCCCTTCTTTCCGGCAGACCACAAATCCATCGTCGCGCAACCGCTTCAGATATTGCGACACTTTCAGCGTATCGCTGCCAATCCCGCGGACAATGTCAGAAACATTGCTTTCACCGTTCAGGGTCAGATATTCCAAAATCCGCATCTTGTCATAATTGGCAAACAGCTTAATCTGATTGGCAACCATATTGGTATAATCCCGCGGCAAAACTGCCTTAAATCCATCGGCCAAAAAACGAAAATTATCCGTCATATATCCAAACAGTTTGCGAATACAAACAAAAATGCTGGCCGGATATTCCTCATATATATTATAATAAATAAAAATGCCGCGCCGCTCGGTTTTAACCAGTCCGGCTTCGCGCAGCTTGCGCAAACTCTGCGAAACAATCGCCTGTTCCTCATCAACGGCCTTGGTTATCGCCGATACGGAAGAAGCGCCGTTAACGTCAATATACTCCAAAATGCGCAGCCGCAGGGGATGGGCAATGTAGCCAATCCCCCGCACCGCCTTCTTCATAATGCTTTCCGGCAGTTGTTCTGTCATTTTACTTTCCCGTACCGGCAAATGGTCTGACATAGGAATCAAACTTTGCCTCATATTCCGGCGCCCACCCCATCAGATAATTATCGCCCATACAAAACAACGGCGTACCGATGCGTTTTCCGAGTTTGAACTTTTGCGCACACTTCACAAACAGCTCATAACCGTCCGGATTTGCAACATTAACCATGGCAAACTTCAAATCCGGATATTTGCCGTTAATATACTCAAGCGCCTCATGGCAATGCGGACAACTGTTGGAATAAAAGAAATAAATTTCATCGGCGCGTATTTCGCTTTGTACGGCCGTTTCATTCACGCTTTTGGACTTGCCATTGTCGCCGCAGCCACTAACCGCTATCACAACCGCCGCCAAAATATAAACCAGTTTGTTCATGATCCTCTCCTACTCAATGCAACAGTCAACCGCCTTGCGGACAAACGCTTTCATTTTCCCCCAGGCTCCGCTCTTGCCCTCGGTAACGGAAACGTCCGCCGTTTCGGTCTCGGCCACGATTTTGGAAGCCTGATCCGAAATTTTCTTGATGCTGTCAATATTATCTTCAACCCATTTGACGTCTTCCACATTCAGCATATTCATGTTCAGCCCCCAGAACAGACAATACAAATCATACGCCTGATTAAACAGCTGATATGCCTGCTCGTCGTTTTTCAGACTTTGCTGCTTGGTCCCGACCTCCATCAGCCGCATGGACGAAGCCAGCAGATGCTTGGAAATGCACCACACCTCGCCTTCATACTGCGGAATAACCTTCAACATCAGATTTTTTCGCAGTTCGCGAATATCCTTGATCAAATCATAAAAAGAAGTCTTGCCGGTTTTGGCACCCGAAAAAACCAAATGTTCCTCAATGCTGATCAGGTTCATAATCGCAATAGTCAAATCCTGATCCGAAGACAAATCTTTCGGATTCAGCTTTTTGGCATTATCTATCTGCTCTACAAATTCTTTAACGTTCTTAGCCTTTTTCATTTCAATCTCCCTTTCGGTCAATATATTACAACAACTATATATAACAATAATACTATATATTGATTATGTCAAGTATAAAGATTATATTATTTTTTAAAATCATAAAAATTCAAACCGACTTCGGGATCATAAGTCCGCTCCAACCGGCCGCCGGGAAAGTCTTCCACCACAAATTCCCCGGCGCCGTTAATCACCGCCGACAACAGATGCCCGGCGATTCCCTGATATTTGCTATTTCCGAGCGTAACATGCAAATGCAGATACTCTTTGCCGTCTTTGGTTGAAATATTTCCGCTTAAATTGGTTATTTCCATCTGCCCGTCAAAAGTCTTGTCCACATACTTTTTGGTCTCCGGATTAAAAAAGCGCAGCGTTGCCCGGTCAACCGCGCCGATTCCGTAAACGGCCCCTGCCGTAATTCCGCGTTGTGCCGCAAAATCGGCCAAAGCTTCCGCCAGTTCCGCCCGATTCCTTATGCTCACGACATAACGGTCGCCAAACTGCCTGGCCGTCCATTCCTTTCCTTCATAAACCGCCGTCCGGTTCAAACGCATCCATCCATACCCGGCCATAGCCATAACTATTAAAAACAATATCAACAATATACTGACTTTCATTTTGCCGCACCTGTAAAAAAAATTTCATTACCTTAAATATTTAAGCATGACGGTTCACATCTTCAACAAACAGTTAAATCCATCGGAAAGCATAAATCAACATTATCTTAAAAACTGTGCTCAGGAACCAAAAAAGCTTGACTCCCGCCTAACGTCTTGTTAATTATCCAATCAATAGCTAACCTTTTATTTTTAAGAGAAAAAACATGATAAAATCTTTTGATCTTCAGGAATTCGTCAGCGCCTTTTTTGTTCTGTTCGCAATTATCGACGTCATCGGTTCAATCCCGGTTTTTATCAATCTCCGAAAACGCGGCAAAACGATCAACGCCAAAAAAGCCGCATTTCTGGCTCTGATTGTCTTTATTATCTTCTTTTACGGCGGAGAAGCCTTTCTGCTCTTGTTCGGCGTTGACCTGTCCTCTTTCGCCATTGCCGGTTCTTTGATTATTTTCGTTATCGCTCTCGAGCTGATTTTGGATATCGAAATATTTAAAGACCAACCCGAATCTCCCAAAGATGCCACCTTTGTACCGGTCGTTTTTCCGCTGATTGCCGGAGCAGGAGCGCTCACGACCCTGCTCTCTTTGCGTTCGCAGTTTGCCGATATCAACATTCTGCTGGCCATTTTCTGCAATATAATCGTCGTTTATTTCATTCTGAAAGCGGCCAAACGCCTTGAAAAAATTCTAAAGCCCGGCGTCATCATCATCTTCCAGAAGTTTTTCGGCATTATCCTGCTGGCAATCTCCGTCAAACTGTTTACCGCCAGCCTGACGCACATGATAAAAACTTTCAGCTGAGCTTTGGCCGAATTTTATCCAACAAGCAATAAAATCTGTTTACAAAACATTATAATGGAATAAAAATAAGAACAGATTAAATTCATAAAATCAGGATAAAAAAATGGAAAAAAGTACACTTATCGGTGTTGTCGGCGGTATTGCCGCCGTTGGTGTCGGGATGGCTCTCAAAGGAGCAGATCCCCACTCCCTAATCAACCCTGCCGCTTTTCTAATCATTATTGCGGGAACAGCCGCAGCCCTGTTTAACGCCTTTACCATGAAAGGGCTCAAAAAATTTCCCAAGCTGTTAAAGCTGCTGTTTTCCGGCAACAAACAAATGTCCAAACAGGAAGTGCTGGAATTCTTTGTCGATATGGCTAAAGTTTCCAAACAGGAAGGCGTCGTCGGCATTGAACGCAAAGCTAACGAGGCTCCGGATCCGTTTATCAAAACCAGCCTAACCCTGGTTGCCGACGGTTTTCCGGCCGATTTTATTGATGAAGTCCTGAATATGGAAATCAAACAAATGGAAGAACGTCACCGTTCCGGAGCTTTAATCTTTTCGCAGGCCGGCATGTATGCGCCGACATTAGGCGTGCTGGGCGCCGTTATCGGTCTGATTGCCGCTCTCGGAAACCTTTCTGACATCGACATGCTCGGACACTCGATTGCCGCCGCATTCGTTGCCACTCTTCTCGGTATTTTCACCGGTTATGTTTTATGGCACCCGTTTGCCAACAAACTTAAGCAAATTTCTCAGGAAGAAAGCGAGATCAAAAAAATGATTTTGGAAGGGGCTTTGGCTCTCCAGTCTGGTGCCTCTTCAATCGCAATGGAAGCCAAATTGCAATCGTTTATTCCGGTTTCCGAACGTAAATCTCTGCGGGACGATGGCTGATGGCTCGAAAAAAACACGATTCAGAACCCCATGAAGAACATGCCGACGAAACTTGGCTGATTCCCTATTCGGATCTGCTGACGCTGCTTTTGGCATTGTTCATCGTACTGTTTGCCTCTTCAACACTCGACAAGAAGAAAATGGGCATGATGGAAAACGCCTTTGCCGCTGCATTCAACTATCTTCCGGCAGACCAGCTCAACGGCACCATCGGCGAATTTTTGGACGAAGCCGCAGGACTGGATCTTGGCGAAGGCATTACCCTCGGTTCCGATTCGCAAGGGGTCGTTATCGAAATTTCCAGCTTGTCGCTGTTTGATTCCGGAAGTTCTGTCCTCAAACCGGCCCTGGCACCGGCTATCTGGAAAATCTCCGACTTGCTGCGCCAAAACCGTTATAAACGTTTCCGGGTCGTTGTCGAAGGGCATACCGATGATGCCGAAGCCGCCGACTCCGGTTTTCCGTCCAAGTGGGAACTGTCCTCTAACCGGGCGGCCGCCGTCGTTCGCGAATTTATTTCTGCCGGCCTCGACGCCGAAAGAATGCAGGTCGTCGGAATGGCTGACATTGCCCCAAAGTATCCCAACTATAACGTCCACGGCGAACCCATTCCTGCCAATCGGCAAAAAAACCGCCGGGTTATGATTCATATCGAACCCTAACAGTTAACATATCATAATAAGGTCTTAACTATGGAAACACTGGTTCATCTTTCCGAAAACCATTACATTTTACCCAACTATGCCCTCTGGGGTTCTTTTGCGATAATCGTCTTTGTCCTGTTGTTTTTGGACTTGTTCGTTTTTCATCGCCATGCCTCCGAACCCAACATAAAAGATACGTTTTGGGCCTGCGTTTTTTATATCGGCATTGCATTGATATTTGGCATTTTCGTTATCTATGAACGCGGCTTTGAAACCGGAATGCTGTATTATACCGGTTTTCTGGTCGAAAAAAGCCTCTCGCTTGACAACATATTCGTCATCTCCATTGTCTTCAGCAGCCTGAAAATTGAACGAAAATACCAGCACCGGGTTTTGTTTTGGGGAATTCTGGGCGCCATTGTCATGCGCGGGCTTCTCATTGGCGTCGGCGAAGCCTTAATCTCAAAATTCCATTGGATTCTGTATATTTTTGCTGCTTTTCTGATTTATACCGGCATTAAAATGGCTACCCATAAAGAAGACGATCAAAGCAAACTGGAAGACAGCCGCCTGTTCAAATTTGTCAGCAAATACTTTCATGTAACCCCCAAAATCCACGGCGAACACTTCTTTGTAAAAGAGAACGGCCGCCGCTACATAACGCCGCTGTTTTTTGCCTTGGTAATCATTGAGCTGATGGACGTCATCTTCGCCTTTGACAGCATTCCCGCCATTTTCCTGATTACCCAAGACATTTATGTCGTCTATACCAGCAACATCTTTGCCATTCTGGGGTTGCGGGCCCTCTATTTCCTGCTGGCCGCCGCCGTCTATAAATTTACTTACCTCAAACCGGCCTTGGCCATTATCCTGATTTTCATCGGCTCCAAAATCTTTCTGCCTTATATCGGTATTGAAATAGTGGCATGGCAGTCCCTGACTGTCACATTTTCGCTGATTGCCGGAGCCATTGTCCTTTCCCTGCTCAAAACACCGGCAAAGGTCGAAAAACAATAAACCTGCAAAAAAATCCCCGGCAAGCCGGGGATTTTTTTCAATACCTGAAACCTAAATCAGAAAAAGGGTCGCAATCGCTACCGATATAAACATAACCGGAACCGACCAAATCAAAAATTTGATAAACCCGATCGGGTGCCCCTCGCGAAGCGCCATACCGGCCACAACCGCATTGGCAGAAGCGCCGACCAACGTCCCGTTGCCGCCAAAACAGGCACCAAGCGACAAAGCCCACCAAACCGGCATCATCGCCTCGCGGCCGCCCATTGATTCTTCCATCGACTTCAACATCGGAATCATCGTTGCCACAAACGGAATATTGTCAATTGCACTCGAAACGACGGCCGAACTCCACAAAATCAGCAAAGACAGCTTTTTGATACTGCCGCCGGTCATGTCCACAAACTTGTGCCCCAAAGCTTCCAGTACTCCGGTCCGATCCAAACCGGAAACAATCACAAACAAACCGGTAAAAAAGAAAATGGTAATCCAGTCAACCATGCCGAAAATTTCCTGAACTTTGCCGTCCCGATCTTCGCCCGGAGTTCCCAGAGTATACAAAAACAACAAAACCGCCGCCCCTAACAAAGCAATCGTCCCATTTTCCAGCCCTATTTCCTTAGCCGAAATAAAACCGGCTATCACCAAAGACAAAACGACCAGACACTTAAACAGCAGCGGCCTGTCGGTAATCGCGTCAAACTCGTTCATTTTCATAACAATCTTGCGATTCTCGTCCGAGGCAACCAAGCTCCTTTTCCAAAAGAAATCAAAAGCGGCAACCAACACAACCATTGTAGTCAGAACCACCGGTGCCAGATTATAAACAAAATCCATAAAAGTCAGGTTGAGCGCCGAACCGATAAGGATATTCGGAGGATCTCCGATAAGTGTTGCCGTTCCGCCAATGTTAGAAGCAAAAATCTCAACCAGCAGATACGGATACGGACTCACTTTCAGCTTACGGGTAACTTGAAACGTCACCGGAGCAATCAGCAAAACCGTTGTAACATTATCCAGAAACCCGGAAAACAGCGCTGTGACCAAAGCCAATGCAGCCAACAGCCCCCGCGGGCTGCCCTTAACCTTTTTGGCAGCCCAAATCGCCACAAACTGAAAAATACCCGACTTTTCGGAAACCGCAACGATCATCATCATTCCGACCAGCAGCGCCAACGTATTAAAATCGATGCCGGAAACGGCTTCCGCCTGATTTAAAATGCCGGAAATAATCATCACCGCCGCCCCAATCAAAGCCACAACGGCACGGTTCACTTTTTCCGAGAAAATAATGATATAACTGACAGCCACAATCACAATCGCAACCACCTGCGGCGACATTCCCCAAATCAAACTCCCTTCCATAAAGCCTCCTTGTTTTCATAAAAAAAGGCGCTGCCAACCTGACAGCACCTTATAAATCTGCTAACCTAACAATCCCAGACGCTTCATCACCCGGTCTCGTCCCAATACCTGCATAATCGAGTACAAGTCGGGGCTTTCCCGCCGTCCGGTCATCAAAACGCGCAACACCGTCGCCACGTCAGAAACCGTTCCCTTATACTTAATATCGGGATTCTTGGCAATTTCCTTGGCATTTTTGGCATAACCGCTGGCCAGGGCAAATTCCTTAACCTTGGCAAACCATTCATCCTTGTTGTCATTTTCATCATAAAGCCCGCAATAGGCATTGGCAATAAACTTGACGTCTTCCTGCGGAAGATTGGACAGTTCGGACAAAGCTCCGTCCGGCGTCAGCTTAAATTCATCATCAAAGAAGTAGCTGATTTCCGGATAAATCGCCGACATCATATAAAAGTCCTTGCGAACCCGGTCGCAGTTGCCGCGTTCAATATTCAGAATCTGCTTAAAATAAGCGCTTTGTTCATCCATTCTCTTCTGCAAGACAACATCATGCTTGCCGGCCCAGTCGTACAAACGCGCATAAAGCTCATCGGCGCTGAGCGTTGCAATAAATTCTTTGCTGATATTTTCCAGCTTTACGAAATCAAGCAACGGCCCGCTGTTGTTCAGACGCTCGATTTTAAACTCAAAATCCCGGTAAGACTTTTCCGGATTGGCCCGCTTAAAATCCTCAAAATCCGAATTGGCCAAATTCATCAGATAATCAATCACGACTTCTTTCGGATACCCCTTTTCGCCATAAAAAGCGATATTGGCCTCCGGATCTTTACGCTTGCTGAGCTTGCGCCGTGCCTCGTCTTCCAATTTCTGAATTGGAGCAATATGCCCATACTTGGGCGGCGTCCACCCCATAACCTGAAACAGCTGAATATGCAGCGGCAGCGAAGACAGCCATTCGTCCCCGCGCAAAACATGTGTCGTCCCCATCAGATGATCATCTATCAAATGCGCAAAATGATACGTCGGCAACTTGTCCGATTTCATAATCACAATATCCAAATCGTTTTCGGGGAAAAAGCGCTTGCCGCGGCAAACATCTTCAATGGCAATCTTGTTGATGTATTTTCCCGGAGACTTAAAACGGATAACAAACGGTTTTCCGGCATCAAGATTGGCCTTAATCTGCTCTTCGGTCAGATTGCGGCACTTGGCCCACATGCCGTAATATCCGGGCCGGCCGCCGGCTTTGGTCTGACGCTCGCGCATGGCGTTAATTTCATCTTCGCTGCAAAAACAAGGATAAGCCCCTCCTTTTTTAAGCAGTTCCTTAATATAAGCCTGATAGATTTCACGCCGTTTGCTCTGAACGTACGGCCCATAGGCACCGACCTCTTCACGGTCATTCAAAGGGCCTTCGTCAAACTCCAAACCAAAATCGCCCAAAGCCTTAATGATAAATTCGGCCGCCCCTTCAACTTCGCGCTTGGTATCGGTGTCTTCTATCCGCAACATAAACACCCCGCCGGACTGATGAGCCACCCGCTCGGAAATCAAAGCCGCATAAACGCTTCCCAAATGCATAAAACCGGTCGGGCTGGGGGCAATGCGGGTTACGCACTGGCCTTCGGACAATGCCCGCGGCGGATATCTTTTTTCGATTTCTTCAACGGAAGGAACGCCGTCTCCCATCAGACGGTCAACAATTTCATCACTCAGAGCCATATTTTTTTCTTTCATAGTTATCGTTCGCAATTAAGCGCAAAATACCACAAAAATAGAAATTTTCAAGCCCCATTAATAATTTTTAACGCCCGCTTCCGTTGCCCAATTTTCTATCAAGGCAATACTATAGCCGAATTTCAAAAGCCGCATAAATATTTTTTGCCAGTGGGCTGCGCTCTAAAAGCTGAACCAAAGAAGCGCTTGTAATTGCAGCATGTTCCGGCAAAAAAATTTCCGTAACCGCAGGGTTGTTCATTGCCGCTTCCAGTTCTCCCATCGTATTGGCTTTGGCAATCTGCGCCACTTCTTCCGCTGCCCATTTCATCCACTCCCGGCGGATTTCAAAAACCCGGCTGCCGGAAACATTCCATTGCGGGCCATCAACAATTTCCGATAATGCAATCTCTTCCAATTCTTTTTTAGTCAAAAGCCTCATCGCCTTTCTCCTTTCTTAACGTCCAAAGCCCAATCGGCCGAAAAAGCCCTGCCCCTTGGCGGCATCAACTTTTTCCCTGCTGATTTGAGTACAAATTTCCGGAACCTCTCCGCTGTCAAAATCAAAAACAAAACCAATCATGTTCTCTATTCCCGACCGCGAACCGATATCATCGCTCTTCATACCCACGGCAGTCCGCACCAAATGAGCATCTGCCAGTTCATGTTCAGTACAAATCCCGCTGCTCAAAGAAACAAGCCGTTGTTTGATAATTTCAGGCCGGGTCTTGCGGTCCAAAACAAAAATCTTCTCCTTATAAAGCGCTGACTTCAGTTCTTCCGATACTTCATCGTTAACCATAAGCGCCAGCATTTCATTCTTGCCGCCCCGATAAAACAGGTGGAGCGGTACCATTTGGCCTTTGCTTTCAACGGCAACCGTCGTTACCGCAATATCAGAATTGACGCCATTTGCCATATTAAATACCTTCTCGGAAATATTATTGTTCTTGCGATAAGCGTCCGAAATCTTAACTTTCCATAATGCTTTCAGATTTTTCTGCCGCAATTCCGGAAACATCAGAGATTCCATAAAATTTTCCATATTAACCAGCCGTGAGCCGTCAATCTCATTTTTCGTCCCATTCGGCAACAAGCGCTCATAGACATATACGCCGGCAAACGGGTGATTTTCAATCTCGTCGAGATTTTGGTTAACAACCGCCATATCTTCTTTGGCCGTTCCAACCTTTCCCAAAGCTTTCAAAATCTGGCTGCCGTTAATCTGCGATTTGTCAAAGCTCCGGGCTTCTTCTTCCGTCGCCCCCTGACGGATAAATTCCCGGCGGATAGAAGCCACCAGCAGATTAACTGCCCGACGCTGTTGCATCTCGGGAATATCTTTTTCGGTCAGATTATAAAGGGCAACCGGACTGGTTTCGTCTTTACTGACGCCATTCAGGTTAAACCCGTTGCTTTTGGCCAAAGAAACAACCTGACGATAAGCTTCAGTTACCCGTGACAGTTCCTCGGACGACAAATTCATGCTGCTCAAATCCGCCGGCAGGAAAATCCCTTTTATCACTTCGCCGAGACTGATGTCCAAATTGCTTCCCCGCTGCAGCAAAGAACGGTATTCGCAGCCCTCCTCGCTGACATTGGCCTCCATATTGCAAGCACCGCCGAGCATCGCCCTAAAGCCGTTTGCCGCAGGTCCCCTTCCTTTCGGGCGGACAATTTCCGCCTTGGCCAAAAACTTGCCCGGAAAACGCATGTCTATCATTACTTCGTTGCGCATATATTCCTTATAAGCGTCAGGATAATCCGAAAGCTCGTTCGTAATCTCTTTCACCTTTTTGTGCATACCGTACATCACCTGCGCCAGATCATTGGCAACCTTGGTAATACTGTCAATCCGGTTGATGTTAATAATCTCCTTTTGCGGAATCCGGTTTATCTGCTCTTGCGACAATCCCACCGTCCGAATATGCTTCAAAACCGAAGAGCAGTATTTGGCATCGTTCAGACAGTTTTGATCGCTGCACATAATCTGCAAAGCCGGAACCCCGGTCATATAGCCGACAATCCGGTCGGCAAAATCCAAAACCATCGGATCCGGAACCGTTTTAACATCAAGTTCAATCCCCAAACGCGAAATCTGCGGTTGGCTCATCCGATGCGCCATCCCCATTCCCTCGCGGCTCTTGTTGCCGGTCGCATAAAGCATAAACCCGTCCGGAATGTCTTTCCGGTTAAAGGTGTAAGTTTTGCCGGCACCGCCGGGAAGAGTAATATTATCGACCTTCTCATCAGACAAAAAGGCAATAAATTCCAACAGCTTTTCGTCTGTTCCCTCTTTGCAGCGGTTCCATTCGTCCAAAAGTATCGGACGGCCGTAATCGGGATGGTTCGGATCCTTCAAAGCCCGGATAATCGGGCCGTCACGGGTAATAATTCCCACCGCTGCCGTCTGGTTGTCAAAACGAATGCCCTCGTCGCTGCAAATCTGCTTAAACATCTGGTCCAGAACCCGGGCTTCGCGATCCGGATCCCCGGTAGCCGACTTAATGTTGTTCCAGTCAATAGCGACTATCTTTTTGCCGTTGCGAACCTCTTCAAAAAATACCGACGGCCCCAGAACCGACTTCAAAATCCCCAGGCTCTTCGGAGACAGACCCTTTTCGGGATCAATGTTTCCCTGTAAAATCCTGGCGTCAATCGCATCTTTTTCCTTTTGAGCACCGCTGGAATCAAAAACCGTTTCATAAAACAAGCTTCCGGCATCAATATCCGTACAGTTGACATTCAAACATCCCAGCGGGTGAGTCAGCCGACCGATTGTTTTGAACATAAAGCTTTTACCGGCCGCCGGCGCCCCCTGAAAACAGTGGACATAACTCTTAGTGGCCAACGGCGTCCGCAACGGATCATTATTCGTCAAAACGCTGTCAAAATACTTCAGCATACTCCGCGTCGGCAGATTGCGCATAATCTCCCCATATACGTAATCGGCATCGACATTCTGAAAAGTCGGAAACACAATCTGTCCGTCGGCACTGCCGTACAACACCCATTTCTCGCCATCTTTGCTCATCGGCAGCGGATGCGTTTCATCGCCGATAACAACATATTTGAGTTTATCCTGCATTTTATATTCCTTGTCGTTTCATGTTATTCAAAAGTTTTTGAGTTATTAAGTTTTTCTCTCTCCGCAGCGGCGTATTGGACAAGTCTGTTTCCCGCAGACGACCGGCCAGCATCTCCACCAGCTTGGGAGGGATTTCCTCACCGTTATTAATATTCACATACCCGATTTTTCGAGTTCCACGGTTGTTCTGCAGCTTGCGGATAAGAGGCATCGCCAGCGGCAGATCGCTCCAACTGGAATCAATAAACAAATAATCCAAAGAAACAAAACGCGTCCCGGTCACAATTTTTTCAAGCTCATCATTGACATCATACCGGTCATAATCACAGTTAATGCCGTCGGTAACCGCAAAAATATGCGAAACGCCGACCCTTTCCCCCTGACGCTGCTTTTTCTCAAATTCGCAGCTGTCTTCCAAAAATTTGCGAACCGAAGACAATATGTGATCATTGTCGGAATAGGCTCTTCCCCTTACCCGCTCCAGATTTTTTGAAATATCCGCAACCGCATAATCCGGATGCGCAATACATAAAGGCTTATGATTATTGCTCATGATATACATATAAATATTCATATCTTTGATATTTCGCGCCGCCTCATACAAAATACACCCGACCGTCAGGGCATTTTCAAACGGCCGTCCCGACATGCTCCCGGAACCGTCAATCAATACCGCGACATCAATCGAAGCTGAAACTTCCCGGTTTTTGTTCTGCGTTTTAAAACGTTCAAAATCCTTCAGATCAATACTGCTTCCGCCATTCATCTTGTCGAGCAAACGGCGGTGGGCATCCAAGCTAAACCCGCGGGTACTGTTATCCTCGGGCAAAAGCTGCATTTTGCGCGATATCTGTTCCAACTGCTTCCGTTGCTTTTCCTTAATTTTCTTAAAAAAGGCATTGGTTCGGGCAATAATCTCTCCGTGCCCGGAAATCATTTTTCGATATTCGGCAACGTTTCCCTCACGGAAAAAACGCGAACTGTCCGCAACGGAATGCTGCAGGCTTTCCGGTGTCAGCTTAACCGCCTGTTGCAGCATATCCATATTCATATTTGAAACCGGTTCCCAAGCCGGAGAATTTTCTTCCCTTTTTTCTTGGTCTTGCGCCGCTTTCTGTTCTTCCTGCCGTTGAAAATCTTTCGCCAGTTCCCGAATATCCTCAGCGGCATTTCTCAAAGCCTCAAGTCCTTCACGGCTGTACCCTTTGCCGGTTTCGTCTTGGCGCCGGTCAAAATTTTTGAAAATATCTTCAACTTCTTCTTCCAAATTGCGCCTTGCCGGATTTTCTCCATCGGAATCTCGGGCAGGAGAATTTTCCGCCGCCGCCTCACCAGCCCCCTTTTCCGATGCATTTTCGGAGGGATCGCCCACCGGCTTTTGCGAATTATCATCTTTACTTTGAAAATTGTCACTTGCTTCCGAAGTGTCTCCGCTTGTGCCGCTCCCGTTCTCTTCTTCCATCGGAAGCTGCGCTTTTTCAGACGCTTTGCCCATACCGTCTTTCTGCTCCAAAACAGCTTTGCTTTCCTGGCCGGTTTCATTTTCTTGAACCGTTTCATTGCTCCCGGCCTTTCCATTCTCCTCGTCAGTTTCCCGACTCTTGTCACCGCTTCGGCTTTGCTCGCCCGGCCGACTTTGAACATCCTCATTCCCCTCGCCGGCTTGCTGATTTTCAGGCTGCCCGCCTTGGCTTTCTCCGCTGTTCTCGTCTGCCTGTTTTCCGGAACTTCCTGCATTTTCCGCAGACTGTTCCCGGCTGTCTTCCGCAGATCGACGGCCGCTCTGATTGTCCTTTTCGCTGTTATCCTCTGTCTTATGCTCGTCTGAAATCTGCCTTTGCTCCTCATCAGCCTGCTGCCGAATATCCTTTTGGCTCTCATCAGGATCAAAACGATAGTCTTTCACTCCGAACGGCTCGGCATGGCTCTGCATTTCCCGACTTTCCGAAGCCGGTTGCTGAACTTCCGTCCCGGCCATATCCTGCAGCCCTTGTCCTGCAACCTCCCCGCCCGTCCCAGACAATGTCGGCCCCCCCTGACCGGAATCCTGCATCTCTCCTTGTTGCGATTGCCCCTGTTGCGGCTGTCCTTGCTGTTGATCAGACTGTGGCTGAGAACGGTTCTGCCGGGCAATATCACGCAGCTGATTATCCGCAGCCGCCCGATTCGCCATATCCCGCATCGCCTGCTGTGCCTGTTGGTCAGAAATCTGACGATTTGCCGACATCTCCCTGATGCGCGCCAACTCATTATCCAAATCGCGCCGCACAAAACGTTCAAAAACGTCTTCAACAATTTTTTGCCTTTCAGCAGCAAATTCGTCGATTCGGCGCTTATAAAAATCTTTCCCTAACAACTGATGCCGCCGGGAAACCTGACGCTTTTCCATTTCCTGGCATTGTTTCAGCAAATATTCAAACGAACGCGCCGCATCCATTTTGTTTCCGTCCTCGTCATATCCTTCAATCAACTCGGGATAAACTCCGACATCATGCCATTCTTCCATACTGTCGTTAATCAAATTGTTGTTCTTAAAAAGAGAATAGCGAATTGCCCGCTTCAGATTTTTGAAACGATATTCAAAACTGTCCTTGTCTTCGCGCTTTTCTTCCGCTGTTATAACCGCCTTTTCTGCGCTTTGGCCGTTTCTTTCCGCCGCCTTGTCCAAATAAATCTTCCCGGTGCCGCAAATGCAGGTCTCCAGCATATTAAGCTGTAAAGGATAATTTTCTCCGCGTTGGTTCAAAACATAACGATTGGCATAACTGTTTTCCATTTCGTCAAACAGCAAATACAAAAATTCCCTCCTGTTTAGCAAAGCCCCAATTTCCAGTTCTTTTTGCCGAACCTCTTCGGCGCCGATCGTTCCGGCCCGGTGACGCTCCAAAACATCTTTTCTGACCGCCTCAGCCTGCTCCGCGTCTTTTTTTAGGCTTTCCGGAATTTGTGTTCCCTGACAATGCCCGATTTCATGCTGCAGCGCTGCCCGCGAATTTTCAATTCCGGCAATCAGGCTCCAAATCAAATCGTCCAAAACAATATTATTTTGTGCATCAAAACAATACCCGATATTTGGATATCCGCCATGCGGCTCGCTCCAGATTATTTTTGCCTCATCATTGCCAAAACTGTTTGCAATCAAAAAAGCATGATTCATAATCTCCTGCTTCATCACCGGATGACCGGAAACAGCCCGCCATAACCCGGTCTGCGACACTCTGCCCCCTTTTGCCTGCCGGGGCCAGTTCACCATAACCCCCGGATCACAAACGACACAAGCCAGTGCCGTTCCCCACAGCAACTGGCTTTCCGCACTGCTCAAATCCGGTGTTAGTGAAACTTCTCCGCTCGATAGGGCATTCTTAACATTGACAACTTCCCGTGCCATATTTTGTTTTTCTGTACTGGCTTCCATAACCTTCCCGTACAATTCGTCCATGACTTTCGCATTGATTTTCCCGGCAAAAAACATCTCGGAAACCTCAATCCGCAGCCGATTCAGCTGATTGCCGACAATTTGGCGAATATGCACAGAAGCATTTTTCTTTTGAGAAAAATTATCCCACAACATCATAAAATTCCAGTAAAGACAAAAATATGCCGACAGCAACTGCTATCCGGCCAAAGCCTTGCAGGCGGTATCAATTCAATATTTAAGATTAATATGGATTAGGCTACCATCTTTTGTCATATCTGTCAATATTATTTTGTACATTTTTTCAAAAAAAAAGCATAAAAAAACCGGAAAATAATTCCGGTAAAAAAGCAGGCAGAAATTAAGCAGACAACTCCGAAAGCGGGCGCAAAATTCCTTTCACTTTCCGCCAAAATTTAGGCTTAACAAAGCAAACCGGATGTTTATACCAATATTTAAGCCCCTTAAACAAAACGGCAGGAACACGTCCCAGCATATTAAAAAAATATTTACCCCGGTGCAAAGAATACCATGGCGTCAGCTTAAAAGCGTCAATGTAAAAGCGGCGGCGGAAAACCGTTGAATCGCACCGCCAGGGCTTGTCAGACATAATATAATGGATCAGAAGCGGCGCCTGCAGCGAAACCGCATATTCCTGCCGTCTCTGCGGGGAATAGGCCCGGGGAAAATACTGTGAATTAAACCTCAGGGGCAAAGACAATGCCTGCTGAAACAAAACAACGTTCAGCAAATCCTGATCCTGGTGCTTCAGTTGTTCCGGATGTGCCGACAAATACTCAAACAGCCGTTCCTGCGTATTTTCCCTCCGCCATTTGTCCAAATCAATCAGCAGCAGTCCGGCATTAAAATAAAAATGCGCCTCGCCTATTCCCAGCCGCCGCATGTTCTTCAGCGCCAGCGGATCTTCCACCGCTCCGATAGTCTTTCCTTGCAAATCATAATGCCACAACTCCGACAAATCCCCGCAAGCCACCATATCGCAGTCCAGATAAATAACTCTGGCCAGATTTTTCAGAATGGAACCGATTTTCAGACGATAATAGGTTGCGACCGTCAGATAGGTCAACGGACAATTTTTGAACTCGTCATTGTTCATCAGATAATAACGGACGTCAAAATCGCCAATCCGCCTCAACTGCCCGAAATAAAGCTTATTTTGTTCGGATATACCGCCGTCCAGAACATGTACGTTCAACTTTTTGTCAGAAGGCAAATGTTTCAAAATGGACGCAACTAACACCCCCGCATGCGGGGCATAATTGTTGTCGGCGGCCAAACAAATATGAATGTTTTCCATTTACATTTCCTCAAAATCCGAACTTTGCCCAAACCTTTATGACTTTTGGAGGATTGCAGAAAAACCGGCGCCACATCCGCTTCCTGATTTTTCCCAGATCCGGCTTGGCCGCTCCGGCAATCCATGTCAGAATCTTGTCCTGATCCTTTTGCCAGCGAGCATAACCTGTTTTTATATAATTTCGACAATTTTTCTGCACCTTACGCACATCTTTCAGCATCAGCGGCTCCGGATTGCCCAAATCATACAAGTAACCGTTTTCGCCGTCTTTAATATACTCATTCATAGTTGCCTGATTCGGTGCAATCACCGCCCTGCCCATAGCCATTGCTTCCAGAAAACTCATGCCGATGCCTTCCTTTTCTCTCGGAGCAACATAAAAAGCGCAGCCGGCAATATCATTCATCATATCTTCCTTATGTTCATACCAGTCAGAATACTCTGTTTTGCGGGCATACTGTTTTTCCGGGACAATAAAACTCTGTTGGGGATCCAAAGCCTTATGAACATGCAACAGCTCAAGCGGATAATCCGCAAACAGTTTTCCAACCGTATTCACGTTTATCGCCTCGCGGCGATTCCAAAAGAACGCCGCCCGTTTGTTCCCTTCCGCCGCTTTGCCTGCCGGCTTCGGAAAATACTGAATATATTTAGCGCTGAAACCGGATTTTTTAAGATCATCATATAAAGTTTTTGAAAAAGAAATAATTTGAAAATTCCGAAAAGGATACCAACGCTCAATCCGCCCCAGCCCCGGACAGCCGTCATACATCGGAAAAAACACGCCGCGCTTATAAGAAATATTCTCCGCCAAAACCCGGACATCGGGCATCATCTGCCAACATAAAACCACATCAAACTTCCGCCCGGCAAACTCCTTCAACGGAGCGTCGCCGCTTTCCGCATAAGGATCAAGAAAACATTTCTCAACCTCATACGCTTTCGCCAGAATTTCAAACAAAAAATCGCAAGATTTGGTTTTCTTGTGAAATTCATGGCCAACAAACAAAAGTTTTTTCATAGTCCTACTCCGTCAATACCTCGGCAACAATCTGCTTCATTCGCAGCCGGTAATTCTCTGCACTATACTTCCGGCGCACCTCAGACTTAAACGTCTGCGCCAAATGAAGCAGCTCGGCGTCCCCCAGACTCAAATAGGCGTCTAACGCCTGCTCGACCGCGTCTTGATTCAACGCCTCAATCACAAATGGCTTTTGAACAAAGTCAACGCCGGTAAACCTTGATACGACCGGAATCAAAGCACCGTTTGCCACCACATTCAACAAAGCCGGCGATCCGCCCTCACTAGCCGAAGGGAAAACAACAGCCCCCGACATCTCCATCAGTTTGCGAAAATCTGCTCCCATTATATCAACAAATCCATGATTTACAATATTTGGATAAACATTCCCCAGCTCTTTTTGGTAATAATCGGCAAAACTGTTTTCCCGGGGATTAAAACCGCAAATGTGCAACGTCAGTTCCGGACGCTTTTTAACAACTTCGAGCAGCAGATCCAACCCTTTGTGAACCGCCCCCAGCGACCCGAACCACACCAGATGTTTCCGGGCTTTCGCATAATCTTTAATCTCGGGGCTAATGTCATAGGCGTCAAAATAAAACAAATTGACTCTCTCGGCCTTCGGCCTGCACCCGCCAACTTCCATTGTCGAAACCGTAAACTCGTTGCCCAGAACCACCACCCGGTCAGACAGAAAAAGATTGGCCAGCCCGTTTTCGTTCATCAAACGTCCGCTTTCAAAAGCCCACACGCCTGTCTTTTCATAAAAATCCCTGACCCTCCGAATAGACTGCAACGTCTGAAAAATCGGTGAACAGCCCGGACAATAAAAAATCCGCTTTGCCCGCACCCCGGAAACAAACGATGCCTCAAAAACCGGACCAAAACCAATAATCAAATCATATTTACCATATTCAACCATCTTGCTGCTGCAGCGAAACGTCTCCGCCACATCGGCAACAATCCCAAGCTCGCGCAGCGCTTCACAAATAAACAAAGCCTCGCTGGAACTGGTATGCCGAACAACATTGCGCCGCATCGAACCGTTCGTCATACAAAGCAGAGCCCGCTTTGCCCCGTTTTCCGGGACCGAAAAAACATTAGAATGAAAACCTTTGGGCCTTTTCCTCCCCCAAACGCCAAATGGCCATCGGAACTTCATAATACACCTTTCAGACTGCATGTGAATCCCACGACCAATAATAGATAAGCCGCCGGCAAATACAACAGCTTATTTAAGATATTAACTAATATTTGTCTTTTTCAAAAAATACTAACTTTTAAACTTCTTAAAAAAATTAGCCAGCATTGTCAGCAGATATTTCAGCCCGCTGGCACTAAAGCCAAATTCATTATGCCCGAAAATTCGTCCCCGAAACTGCGCATACAGGCATTCCAAACCGGAACCGTCCATGTTAATTAAATCAGCCAGACACTTCCGATCTACCGGCATTCCGTGTACGGCGTTATTAAACCGAAAAACCCGGACATTAGGCAAAGACATCGCCACTCTGCAGTCTTCCGTATCCGCAGGACAACCGCTGCCGACAAAATAATACAAAGGAACATTGCCCTCCCTGACATACTCGGCAATAGAGCGGTATTGGTTTCTCTTTTCCAATTCTTCGCCCTCGACCATCTCTTCCATGTCCATAACGCCGAACTTGCCGCTCATCTTATTCGGCAAACCCAGCTGCGGCGGATTAAACTGCCCCGAAAAGCACAATATCCGGGAAACCTTCAACATGCTTCCGATCAGCGACGCCGCATATCCCCCGGCACAAGATCCCAGCATAACGACTTCGTCATACCCCGCTGTAAGTCCTTTCAAAAAGTCAGCCAACTTCTCAATGTTGTCCACCCGGTTGTTAATGCCGTAAAAATAAGCCTTCAAAAAAATATCGCGGACAAAAATATGCAAATCGGCATTTTTCAGCATATTGTTTTTCCAATCAAAATGATTCTCTACAATCACTCTCTGATAGAAATTGTTTTCGGCAATATCATACAGACAGTTATCCGAAAAATAAACTGCGGCAACTTTCTTCCCTTCCGGATTTCGCGGCGTATGTTCCACTTCATAATTATTGCCGCAATAGGTTTCCCACAGCAAGCCGTCGTCAATGCGGGCAAAATCATTACAATAATCCCCCGGCTGAATAATCTTTTGAGGCCGCTCCATTTTTCCACCCCCGTCTGTCCTGCTTTACAAGGTTTTCTCTACGGTTACATATATATATCCGCAACCGGATTTTAACATCCTTTGCCGATATTCAATCATGTAAATTTTTGCCCCAGATGTCAAATACTTTTCTCGAAGACGGCAAGTTTCTCAATGAAACCGCAAGCGCAGCAGCTTACGCCACTTCTTGACCGGAACCAGCAAACACAATATTTTGACGGCTTTTCGCCGAAAACTGCCGGCAGCATTTGTCGGGCAGTCCCGCAAGATGTCTTCGGCAAAATTTCTGACCAGTTCTTGGGCTTCCGTCAGCGCATTTTCATAAACCACGGCTTGAGCGGCATCTTTTTCCAAATCGCCCGAAAAAAGCACCGGCGGATACTTCAAATATTTAAACTTCTCCGAAAACGGCGCATCCAAAATCACTTTCTTTTTCATCAATGTTGCCCAATAAACCGCATGATAAGTATTGCTGACAACAATTTCCGAACTGCCGATAAATGCCAGCAGTTCATGCAGCGGACGGTCATTGGTTATCTGCGGCAGATTGAACTCTCTGCTCATGTCAAACTGAAAATGTTTGACAACCCCATACTTTCTTACCACAGGATAAGTCATTGAAAATTCCGGACGCAAACAACTGGCACAAGGCACATACCGCCCGCCTGCGGGGTGATGATAATCCCGCACGGCCCATTGCCGAAAAGCCCCGGTTTTCAGCATAACGCTGACCCGGTGCCCGTAATGGCGGTTAAATCCCGGCGCAAACAAAAAACAATACCGGCATTTTTGGGCCAGCCGGTTAATGTTATAATTCCATAAATCCGAATTGTCCAAAAGCCCGCCGCCGCCGACAATAACCACATCGTTCTTGGCAACCAGCGAAAAATCAATCGTCCCGATATCCCAAATGACGATCGGATACTTTTTGAACATCTCTCCGAAATAAGCATAATATCCGCAGGACAAATCCCCCGAATTTTCGGTGTCTTTTGAATAAACAAAGTGTACTTTCATGTTTCCAAACCCCGGTTTAACAAGTTAAACAAAACCACCTGAAATCAGGTGGTCAGGGAGTTAAGAAATCATACAAACACAAATGACTGCCTCAGCCTTTAGGGCTCTCGCCCCTGAACATACGCTGAAGCCTCCCCAACCAAGGCTGGGGATATAATTTTTGACAGTATTATATCCAAATACTGGTGTCTGTAGGGCTTCTTACAACCCCGTGCCCAAAAGGCACTGACAAACGGAAAATCCGTTTGCTACCGTCACCTTAACAAAAACAAATCAAAATTGCAATAAAAAAGGCTGCCTCGGAACAATCCGTATTCGGCAGCCACAAAAAACTTAATTCAAGTTACCAATAACACCCTCCCTCGACTTTTTCCAAACCTTCCGGCCTTTCTTCCTCCAGCGGACTGACCCAGTAATCATTAAAAAGCTTCTGGCAATTCGGATCATCGCGCCAACGTTTTCCCGAAATTCCAAACAGCATCTGCGTCGCTCCCGCCAGATGCACGGCCTGCTTTCCGAGTTTTTTGCAAAAATCGGCTAAAAATATGCCATAAGCTCCGGCCCCGATAATTGCCACGTCAAAATCCGTCTCGGCAATTTGCCGTTTCATATAATCCAATGCCGCAAACCAGTCGACAAACGGCATTCTATAATTCGCATCGGCAATAGACTGAACGGCCTTAATCGTCTTCAACTCAAAATCCGGCAAAATTTTTTCATTTTCAAAAAGCCGCCGCCGTTTGGCATATTGCGCGCGAATACTCTTCTCAAACGGATGAACAACCAAAACCTTTTTGCCCTCAAGATACCTGCTCCACGGTTGCTCAAAAAAGAACGGGGCAAAAGAAGACAAACGGATAAACTGCGCCTGGAGACAAAACCTGTCCATAATCTTTTCTTCATTGCGAATAAACCATACGGCCATAATGTCCGCATGCCCGACAACTTCGGCCAACTCTCGGGAAAAGCGGTTGATTTTGCCGCGCGTCGGCGGAAAAAAACCCGCTTGCAACGCAATATTTTTCTGAATTTTTTCGCTGTAGTTTTTTCTTTTTCCGGCCTTAATCTCCAGCCATTGCTCAAAAGCCGAATATTCCGTACCGCCGAACCGGGCTATCAGGCACGGTTTTCCGCTTTTCAAAACCTCAAAAACTTTCTGCTGCGCTCCTTCGCCGTCGTAAATTTTCCTTTTGCCGTAATACTCGCGAACAACTACCGGAACACGAACCCCGAACCACTCCTTGACTTTCCTCCTCGCCCTTTTAACCGGAACAAACCCACAAATTATTTTGCATAAAAATTTTTTCATTCATCTCTTCTCCCTGTTTTAACCATAAACAAAGACCACCTCAAAAAGGTGGTCAGGGAGTTAAGAGATCATACAAGTACAAATGATTGCTTCAGCCTTTAGGGCTTTTGCCCCTGAACATACGCTGAAGCCTCCCCAACCCTGGTTGGGGATATAATTTTTGACAGTATTATATCCAATACTGGTACTTGTAAGGGTCTCTTACCACCCCGCGCTCAAAAGAGCGCTGACAAACGGGAAATCCGCTTGCTGCCTTTAATTTAACAAAAGTCGCTAAAGATTTCAATAACAAAAATACGGCAGAAACATACAATACCTGCCGCCACACGCCTCCCGGACAAAATAAATGCCCCTCAATCCGCTATTTCCAAATCCGCGCCGTTTTATACAAAAACTTGACTTCATATAATTACGTCGATAACCTGACAACGGAAAAATTAAAACCTTATATTGATTCCCCCTTCCCTATATTCAAAATCAGGAGAACTGCTATGCCCAATGCTCAAAAATACCTCGGAAAAACAGTCAAAATATCAATAGACCGCCCCTTGGGAAGCAAACACCCCCAATATGGATTTTCCTATAGCGTCAATTACGGATTTGTACCCGGCACGATTTCCGGAGACGGCGAAGAACTGGATGCTTACGTCCTTGGCGTTAATACTCCCCTGGCCGAATTTGAGGGAAAATGCATCGCCGTTATCCATCGCACCAACGACAATGACGACAAACTCATCATTGCTCCCTGCGGCCTTTGCTTCTCAGATGATGAAATTGAAGAACAAACCGCTTTTCAGGAAAAATGGTTTCAACACATAATCATCCGTCAGTAACGCATTTCGCTCCGCTTGCATTTCCGAATTTCTGCAAAACGGCTTATGCTAAAAATCAAAAACGGATTTACGGCCATATATCTTTTCTGACGGCAAAACTATTTTTCGTTTAAAAGCGCCTGCTTCATTTCATCGCGGATTGCCGTTGTCGAACGAATAGGCAAATCGGCAAACGGAACGCGCTTTCCAACTTTATATTCAATTCCGCGTTCTGCGCACAATTTCCGCTTCTCGGGCTTGTCGCCGTCTTCGTTGACAAAGAAAATGTCCGGCTTGACCCAATCCAACACTTCTACAAAATCCATATACCCCGAACCCGGACTGATATAAACTTTATGAACGCAGGCCAAAGCGTCCAACATATATTTGCGCTCATTTTCGGTATATAATGTTGCACGGTGCTTCAGCTCCAGAACCGTTTTGTCCGACCCCAGCGCCACATACAAATCGCCATACTGCGCCGCCTCCTGCAGAAAAGCAATATGCCCGCTGTGCAAAACGTCAAAACATCCTGATACAAAAACCTTTTTCTTCATTTCTTGCCTGCCTTGTTTTTCAACCGCCGCTTCCAACTGTTCAATCCCGTCCACGAGGCAGACGGTCGTACCCGCGGCTGATATCTGCCGCTGCGCAAAACTTTCAGCAACCGCGGCGGAAAAATATATGTCTCTGCAATTTTACGGCAGTCATCTTCACTCAACCCGGCTAGCCCGGCATAATTTTTCACATAAACCCGGACCATTTCGGATTTGTGCTTATCGGCATAAACGTCCGTTGCCCCTCCTGCCCGAAACGTTACAAAAGGATCGGCCTCCGC
>UQFU01000009.1 GCA_900540425.1 uncultured Alphaproteobacteria bacterium | reverse complement strand
GTCATACTGTAGGAGCCGGTGTGGTTTCTAAAATTATCAAATAACTAAAAGCTCAATAATTGGGCTTCTAGCGCAAAAAAACAACAAAACGGTCGAAATTCATGTGCTAATTTGTACACTAGAATTTCGGCTGTTTTGTTTATTATGCTATAAGCTGCAAATCTTGAGCTTTTAGGCGTGCCGTAGGTTGAACTCATCTAGAGCGAAAATTGCGAAAAGGGAAAAATCCATGTGCTGTTTGTATACTGGAATTTTTCCCTTTCTTATTTTTACTCTGTTTGATCTATTCTTTGCACTCTAAAAATGCATTGGGGGGGGTAATAGCGCAAAAAGTTTTTTTACTTGTTTTTTGATGAAAAGTTGTTTATCTTCATTTTTCTCAGATGAATTAGTATGCATAAAAAAATAATTATATTTATTATGAACAAGAAAAGAAAAAAAGTTTTAGGATGGATGTTGGCATGGTCCGTATTTCTGATTGCAGCGACTTCGGTGTATTCGTATCATCAAAGGCAAAGCAGAAATTTGCGGATTATATGTTGCGGAACGGTTTCCAGTTTGGACAGTATCCGGCATGAAGTAACGGTGAATCATCAGGTTTTCAAAGTGAGGAATTTTGTTTATCAGAATTCCAAACTTGTTGATGCCAGGCATGTCAGGCTTAATGATGAGACGACCGTTGTTTTATTGCCGCCGGACAGCCGAAATGTGTCTTTGTATTATGGCAAGCTGAATTTGGAAGAATTGTCCCGTTGGGAAAACGAAAGCGCTTTGGGCTTTATTGGTTTCGGACTGGCAATTTTGGCGGTTATTTGGGGAATTACTCAAGACTGTAGACTGTAAATTGAGTTTAATCATTAATTTTTTTTTACCATGGTATATATTCCAACGCGTTATTATGCAGAAGAGGAAGAAAAACTTCCTCTGAGAGTGTTGTATGTAGACGGTGTCCAATCTGCGACTTTTCGGAGAAATGTCGGTATTCGCGGCATTTATGTGGAAAATCTGTTAGTCTTGGCTCAGGCTGCGAAAGAGACTAAAAACTGGTACAAGTCTTTGACGCTGTCTCTCAAACTGCGCAAGCGGTTTGATGTGAAAATGCAACTTCCCGCTGCGACACATTGGGAAATTTTGTCCCGGCATGCTTATCAGATTAATCAGGTAATGAAGAGGGTCGGTATTAACGGGCTGATTTCCGGCAGCAAATCTTTTTGGGAAGACGAGGAAGCGGATGAGAAGCAGGCCTATTGTTATAATTTTAAGCTTAAACAGCGGATAAAAGTCAACAAAAGCGAAACATATTATTCGTTGTTTATACTTGATTTGACGCCCTGACGATTTTTTCCGGGCAGCTTTTCTCTCTGAATTAGGAAAGTTCTCTGCCGTGAGGTATGGGACTTTCTTTCAAAACAAAACCCCGAAATTTTTCGGGGTTTTGTTTTGAAAAGATTTTACTGCCAAGTTTTTTTGATTGCTTCCAGGTCAGCTTTGACCTTGGCAGCTTTGGCTTCGTGTTCAGCTTTGTTGGCTGCCTTTTGGGCTTCAAAGTCGGCTTTCATCCGGGCTTTCTTCTCTTTCCAGCTGCTTTTGAGTTCCCGCTTTAGGTCTTTCTGTTCGTCTGTTTGCTTGGCAGCGGCCGCTTTTTGGGCTTCATAACCTTCTTTGATTCTTTTTACGGCATTGTCTGCTTCGGTTTTTTTTCTGCTCAAATTGTCGGATGTTTCCCGCAGTTTTGCTATTCCTTCGGCAATGTCAAGGCCGGTTTCCTGGGCTTGGACATTAGCGCCGGCAAGCAAGAGGGGGAGTGCCAAAGCGGCGGTTATGATTTTTTTCATGTTTATCTCCTGTAAAGTCGTTAAAGTTATCTGAAAACGCGGTCTTTTTTGGCAGCACGGCGTTCGGCACGGCGCTGGGCAATGGTTTTGCGGACCGGAGTTCCTTCGTCGTACAGCGGTTTGATACTGTTTTCCGAGGAGTTTTCCTGATCTTCTTCGGCATTGCCATCAGTATCTTCGGCGCTGTTTTCTTCTGCCGTTTGTTCCTGGCTATCGCCGGCTGCCGATGCTTCGGTATTTGTCGCCTCTTCGGTCAGAGCTGCCTCCGCTTCGGCTTGAGCGGCTGCTTCAGCTTCAAGGCGGGCTCTTTCTTCGGCAAGGAGTCGTTCCTGTTCTGCCCATTCCTGGCTGCGCTGTTCGGGGCTATAGTCCTCAGAATAGACCTGACGCTGGGTGGTGGGTTCGACATAGCCGTCGTAAGGTCGGGCGGCTTTGGCTTCTTCAATAGCTTGTGCCCGGGCTTCGGCCAGGGCTTTTTGTTCTTCTTCTTCAAGAACGACGTATTGAGCCCGGGGTTGTCCGCAGTAGAGTAAAAAAGCGGAGAAGAGTGTAAAAGTAAAACTGCGTATCATTTTAAACTCCGTGTTAATTTCAGACCTTTTCAATATAAATTTTTCTTAACGGAAAGACAAGATTATTTTTTATTCTCTTGACGCCGGACGATATTTCGGTTAAATAATAACTGTTCCGGCCGTCTGAAGGGCTTATAGGCGGGGAATGAGACAAACCGAGCCAGGTTGAAAGAAGATGTTTTTTTTGAAGATGTGTTTCTGAATCCGGCTCCTTATCTGAAAGGAGTTTTTTTATGTCTGAATACAAATACCAACACGGTTTGAGCATTATGCGGGCGCAGCCTTTTCATATCGGGCATGCCCGGTTAATTGACCGGATGCTCCGTGAATGCGAAAAGGTTACGATTATTCTCGGTTCAATTCAAGAACAGGGAACCGAGCGCAATCCTCTGAATTATACGACCCGCAAAAAAATGATTCAAAATGTTTATCGCCACCGTCCGGAATATGAACGGTTGAAGGTTATCGGCCTGTTTGATATTAATAATCCGGCGGAGTGGGCCGAATATGTACTTGATTTTATGAACGAAAGCCTGCCGCAATTGGGGCGGCCCGATGTTTATTATGCCGGCAGCAGCTATGATGCCCATTGGTTCAAATCCGCTTTTCGGAATATTGAATATGTTGACCGCACTGATCGGAGTTTTCCTTTTGTGACCGGGACAATGGTTCGGGACATGATTAAGTTCGGCGATGCACGCTGGCAGGATTTTATTCATCCGGAAAATTATAATTTGATTGAAGAGCATTTTTACAGAAAAAAAGCGATTATTTAGTTATAATTAGTGTTTGGTGTGCTCCGGTTCTCCGCAGGGCTTATGGGGAAGGGGCATTGACATAACCTGATAAGCCTAGGGAGAAAAATATGAAAAAACGTATTTTGGTGCGGGTCGATTTTCAAAACGATTTTGTTGACCCGGACGGAAAACTGACAATTAATGATGTGGCGTTAATCAATCGCCATCAACGTTTCTGCAATTCGCTGCAGCGGGGAATGTTTGCGGAAGTTATTGACATTGCCGACACTCATTTTGAGGAAACTTATGCGGCGACTGCAGAAGCAGCAGACTATCCGCTGCATGCGGCATATTATACCTGGGGCTGGCATAAAGCCGCCGAGTTCAAGGATAATATTCCGCTGACCAATCTTTATAAATCCACAACAAATATTTGGAATGAAGAAAACAATTATACGCTTTTGCGACAGGACTGGCGAGATAAGGACATTTATCTTTGCGGCCTGCTCAGCGACGTTTGCGTCCGGGAAGCCATGGACGGTTTTTTAAACCGCGGGACTAAGGTCACGCTGCTGGAAGATTTGTGCAAAGGCGTCCGGCAACAGTTGCCGGAGATTATTGCGGAGCCGCAATATGCGGAATTTTTGACCGGCGGGCAACTGCGCATGATGAATTCGGCGCAGTTTTTCAAAATGATACTGAACGAAAAGAAGCAACAGTTTAATTTGGCTAAGCGCGGAAAGGAGATTTGAGATGAGCAGGGAGTTGACAAAAAGCGGAACAGCCGCTTGGTGCGACCAATACCATTTTACGATGGCCGGCGCTTGGTTTTCCTGCGGAAAGCACATGGAACATAAAACTTCGGAGGCTTTTTTCCGGCGAATGCCCCGCAACTGCGGTTACGTTTTGACGTCAGGTCTGGGAGAATTTTTGGAATGGGTTGACAATTGGCACGTCAGCGATGAAAACACGGAATATTTGCGGAGTTGCAAAAACCGGGCCGGAGGGCCGTTGTTCAGCGATGCGTTTCTTTCATTTGTACGTGGGCAAAAACTGAGCGTAGATGTTAAAGCCGTTTCTGAAGGCGAGCCGGTTTTTGCCGGCGAACCGCTGCTGAGCGTTTCGGGCCCCTGCTGGCAGGTTGAGATGGTCGAGGCCGCTTATTTGAATGTGATAAATGCCCAGTTCCCGATAGCGACCAAAGCGGCACGGGCCGTTCAGGCTGCGAGGTCAGACGGGCGTATGCGTCCGGTTTTAGAATTCGGGCTGCGGCGGTCTTTGGAACTGGGAGGTTTGACCAGCACCCGGGCAGCTTTGATCGGCGGCTGCGTGCAAACCTCGAATGCTTATGCGGCCGGAAAGATGAAATTACAGGGATCGGGAACGATGGCGCATTCGTGGATTTTATCTTTTGAGAATGAGCTAGACGCTTTTAAGGCCTATTTGAAGTGTTATCCGCATGATGGGATTTTGCTGGTTGACACTTATGATACCCGGCAGGGTATTAAAAATGCCATTCGCGCCAGTAATGAAACCGGCGTACCGTTGCTCGGCATTCGTATCGATTCCGGGGATTTGGCCTATTGGAGCAGAGAAGCGCGGAAGCTTCTTGACCAGTCCGGACATCGGCAGACATTGCTGGTGGCGTCCAATGATTTGGACGAGTTTGTGATTGAAAACCTGGTTTCGGTTCAAAAGGCACCGTTTGATATTTTTGCCGCCGGCACCAAGATTGTGACGGCCGATGATTTTGAGGCTTTGGGCGGCGTATATAAGAACAAAGAATACTTGGGGCATGATAAAATGAAAATTGCCGCCGGGAAAACTACAATTCCGGGAAAAACTAACGTCTTAAGAGCGATTCAGGAAGGGGAATGCGCCGGGGATATTATTGTCCGTCAAGATGACGACTGTGTCCGCTACGGAAAAACCGACCGCGAGCTGGTGTCATACCGGCTGAACAGCCCGGAACGCCAGGTGAAGAAATTTGCTGCGGGGACGGAAGTTTATCCGCTCTTGAAAGATATGGTTAAAAACGGTAAGGTTATTGCCGAGGACATGAATTACGGAATAGAAAAACTCCGGCAGACGGCGGCTTCGGGACTAAGCATGCTGGGGACCGAATATAAGCGGCTGAAAAATCCGCATGTCTACGGTGTGGGGCAGGAGGCGCAGATTGAACTGCGGCAACAGGAACTTATCCGCCAATTTCAAAAGTGAACAGGGAGGTAAAAATGGAAAAAATATGGGGCAATCTGAAAAAAGGGCTGCGTTTTTATTGCCGTGAGAACGGTTTTAGCGATGTTATTCTCGGGCTGTCGGGCGGACTGGATTCAGCAGTAGTCAGCGTTTTGGCGGCCGAGGCTTTGGGGGCGGAACACGTTTACTGCCTGATGATGAAGACGGGCTATACTTCGGCTTTGAGTTTGGAGATTGCGCGGGAGCTGGCGGAGATGAACAAATTTAATTATCGGGTACTGGATATTCAGCCGCTTGTTGACAGCCAGCAGAAATTTTTGACCGCCGCCTTGGGGACTGAACCGAAAAAGGTGGTGGTTGAAAATTTGCAGGCCAGAGAGCGGGGAAAAATCCTGATGGCTTTTTCCAACCAGTTCGGCTATTTGGTTTTGGCCTGCGGCAACAGGTCGGAAGCAGCAACGGGATATTGTACGCTTTATGGCGATACCTGCGGCGGCCTGATGCCGATCGGTGATTTGTTCAAGACGCAGATTTTTGAATTGGCACGGTGGCGAAACCGGCAAGGATACGTCATTCCGGAAGCGGTTATCAACCGGGCGCCGTCTGCCGAGCTCAGCAGCGGCCAAAAGGACGAAGACAGTCTGCCGCCCTATGCCGTCTTGGACGAGATTTTGGGGCTGTATTTGGATGGAGGAAAGACGGCTGCCGAAATTAAAGCGCAGGGATTTAGTTCCCAGACTGTCGATTGGGTTGTCCGCAGTTATGAACGGACGGCTTTTAAGCGGGAGCAGATGCCGCCGGTTTTGAAACTGTAAAACAGCAATGCCATGCAAAACGGGGCCGGAGGATATACGGCTCTTTGAATCGTCTGTTTTGTCAAAATCTGCAAAACGGTGCCGGATTTTATTTCGGACAGGCGTTTTTAGACTCTGAGTCCGGCGATTTGTCAATCTGACTCAAAAAGAGTCTGAGTCGGGGATTCGCCGTTGTATAAAAAATGAAAAAAGTTGATTTTTTTGCTTGCAATATTGATTTGTCTATGTTACAAGTGCCTCACAATAACTGTTTACAGGGTGGAATCTGTGAATAGTGAAGATATAAAACATAAGGCAGACCAAAGGTTTGCGCAATCTAAACAGTGTAGATGGCAGAGTTGGCTTCCAATTTCGTGCCGTCTAGTTATAAGGTAAAAAACAAAAATGATGGAAACACAAAATATCAGAATTCGCCTTAAGGCTTTTGACCACCGTTTGCTCGATCAGTCTACCAAAGAAATCGTTCATACGGCCAAGAGAACCGGGGCAAATGTAAGAGGGCCGATCCCTCTGCCGACCAGAATTGAGAAGTTTACGGTTAACCGTTCTCCGCACGTTGACAAGAAGTCCCGCGAGCAGTTCGAGATCCGTACTCACAAAAGACTTCTCGACATCGTCGATCCGACACCGCAAACCGTAGATGCCCTGATGAAGCTGGATCTGGCTGCCGGTGTTAATGTAGAAATCAAATTATAATAATTTAATGTTGGCGTCTTGAGTATATGGAGATGTCAACCTATTGAAAAGGAAAAAATAATAATGCGTACGGGTCTAATCGCAAAAAAACTTGGAATGTCCCGCATTTTCGAAGCCGACGGAACCCATGTTCCGGTTACGGTTTTGAGCGTTGAAGACTTGAAGGTCGTTGACGTTCGGACAATGGACAGAGACGGATATACGGCTGTGCAACTTGGTACAGGCGCCGTTAAGGCTAAGAACGTATCCAAACCTCTGAAAGGGCATTTTGCCAAGGCTAAGGTTGAACCGAAAAAGAAGCTGGCCGAATTCAGAGTTTCTGAGGACTGTCTGCTTTCCGTCGGTGACGAATTATCTGTAGAACATTTTGTTCCGGGGCAGTTTGTCGATGTTTGCAGCACCTCAAAAGGTAAGGGTTTTGCAGGTGTTATGAAGCGTCACAATTTTGCCGGTTTGGAAGCTTCTCACGGTGTGTCTATTTCTCACCGTGCCCATGGTTCTACAGGACAAAGACAAGATCCTGGTAAAGTATTCAAAGGCAAGAAGATGGCCGGCCATTTGGGCGACGAGCGGGTTACCGTTCAGAACCTCAAGGTGGTTGCCGTTGATTCTGCCAAAGGTCTGTTGATGGTCAAAGGCGGCGTGCCGGGCGGCGAAAACGCATGGGTTTATGTAACCGATGCCGTTAAAATCCCCAGCAAGGTTGCTCTGCCGACACCTGCAGGATTGAAAAAAGTTGATGAACCTGTTGCAGCTAAAGCTGAAGAAACTTCGGCTGAGAATGCATAAGCTAAATAAGGATTGAAAATATGAAACAGGACATCTTAAGTTTAGATAATAAGAATGTAGGCACTATTGAGCTGCCGGAGTCGATTTTCGGCCTGGAAGTCCGTGCAGACATTTTGCACCGCGTAGTCGTATGGCAGCTGGCCAGACTGCAGTCGGGCAACCACAAAACCAAAGGCCGTTCGGAAGTTTCTCTGACCCCGTCAAAGCCGTTTAAGCAAAAAGGCGGCGGCCGCGCTCGTCAGGGTTCTTTCAAAGGTCCGCAGTTTAGAAAAGGTGGTATTGTGTTCGGTCCGGTTGTCCGCGACCATTCACACGAACTGACCAAGAAGTTCAGAAAGCTTGGTCTGAAAACCGCTCTCTCTGCAAAAGCTAAAGAGGGCAACCTGGTCATTATTGACGAAGCAAAATTGTCAGCTCCGAAAACAAAAGATTTGCAAGCCAAATTGAATGCCTGCGGGTTGAATAATTGCTTGGTTATTGATGGCAAGGAAGTTGATGTAAACTTTGCACTGGCATCCAGAAACATTATCGGCGTCGATGTTTTGCCGACTATTGGAGCCAATGTTTATGACATCTTGAGAAAAGACAAACTGGTATTGACCAAAGATGCAGTTTCTTGCTTGGAGGATAGATTGAAATGATAAAATCTAAAAACGCAAACAACACCGTAACTGCAAAAATGTACGATACATTGGTTCGTCCGGTTATTACCGAAAAATCAATGATTTCTTCGGAAGCCGGAAAGGTTACTTTCATGGTTCCGCTGTCTGCATCCAAAGATGAAGTCAAAGCTGCCGTTGAAGCAATCTTCAATGTAACGGTTACCAAAGTTAATACTATTCGTCAGCTCGGCAAACAGAAACGTTTCAGAGGCTATACCGGTCAGCGTTCTGACTATAAAAAAGCCGTTGTTACGCTTGCCGAAGGTCAAAATATTGATGTTACAACAGGATTATAAACCATGGCATTAAAAAATTATAAGCCTACATCCCCTGGGTTGCGTCAGCTCGTTATCGTTGATCGCAGCGAACTGTACAAAGGGGCTCCGGAAAAGTCACTGACGATCGGACTGACCAAGTCCGGCGGCCGCGACAATTTCGGACATGTCACAAGTCGGAGAATCGGCGGCGGTCACAAACGCAAGCTGCGTATTATCGACTTCAAACGTAATAAATTCGATTGCGAGGCTACTGTCGAGAGAATCGAATATGATCCTAACCGTTCGGCTTTCATTGCCCTGATCAGCTATGAAGACGGCGAAAAGGCTTATATTCTGGCTCCGCAGAGACTGAAGGCCGGCGACAAGGTGGTTTCTTCGGCCAAAGCCGACATTAAACCGGGCAACGCCATGCCTTTGAAGAATATGCCGGTCGGCACGATTATCCACAATGTTGAGCTCAGAGCAGGCAAAGGCGGACAATTGGTTCGTTCTGCCGGCTGCTATGCCCAGCTGGTTGGTAAGGATGCCGGTTATGCTCAGTTGAAACTGGGGTCCGGCGAGTTGAGAATCGTTCGTGAAGAATGCCTGGCTACCGTTGGTGCCGTTTCCAATCCGGATAATCAGAACAGATCTCTTGGCAAAGCAGGTCGTTCTCGTTGGCTGGGTATGCGTCCGGTTTCCCGCGGTGTTGCCATGAACCCTGTCGATCATCCGCTGGGTGGTGGTGAAGGACGCACTTCCGGCGGTCGTCATCCGGTTACTCCTTGGGGTAAACCGACGAAGGGCGGCAAAACTCGTACTAACAAGAAGACGGATAAGTTCATTATGAGAACCCGTCATGAAAACAAAAAGAAATAGGGAGAAACGCTAATGACACGTTCCGTATGGAAAGGGCCGTTTGTTGATGGCTATCTTCTCAAGAAAGCTGAAAAAGCTAGAGCAACAACCCGCAACGAAGTGATTAAAATTTGGTCCCGTCGTTCCACTATGCTGCCGCAGTTTGTCGGTTTGACATTTGGTGTTTACAACGGCCATAAGTTTATCCCTGTTTTGGTTACCGAAGATATGGTCGGCCACAAGTTCGGTGAATTTGCTCCGACCCGTACATTCTACGGCCATGCCGCAGATAAGAAAGCTAAGAGAGGTTAATTATGGCAAAATCTAAAGATGCAAGAAGAGTAGCTGCAAATGAGGCTTTGGCCGTTTGCCATTCTATTCGCACCAGCCCAAGAAAACTGAACCTCGTTGCTCAATCTGTTCGCGGTTTGGATGCTGCCAAGGCAGTTGCCGAGCTGAGCTTTTCGAAGAAGAGAATTGCTAAAACCGCACTGGCTGTATTGCAGTCTGCAATCGCCAATGCCGAAAATAATCATCAGTTGAACATTGATAAGCTTTTTGTTAAAGAAGCTTATGTGGGCAAAGGTTTAGTTATGAAGCGCATGCATGCAAGAGCACGCGGCAGAGGGGCCAGAATTTTGAAGCCTTTCTCCAATCTGACTATCATTGTTGCAGAGCGCGGGGAGTAAGCTAATGGGACAGAAAGTAAATCCTACCAGTCTTCGTTTGGGTGTTAACCGTACCTGGGATTCCCGTTGGTATGCCGGTAATGATAAATATGCTGATTATCTGCATGAAGACTTGAAAATTAAAGAATTCCTGAAAGAGAAATTGGCTCAAGCCGGTATTAGCAGAATCGTCATTGAACGTCCTGCCAAGAAAGCCAGAGTTACAATTCACTCTGCAAGACCGGGCGTCGTTATCGGTAAAAAAGGCCAGGATATTGAAAATCTGAGAAGCCAGATTCAGAAGATGACCGATGCCGAAGTTCAGTTGAATATTCTGGAAGTCAGAAAGCCGGAACTGGATGCCCAGCTGGTTGCCGACAGCGTTGCACAACAGTTGGAAAGACGCGTTGCTTTCCGCCGTGCCATGAAGCGCGTTATGCAGTCTGCTCTGCGCTTGGGTGCTGAAGGTATTAAGGTCAGCTGTTCGGGTCGTCTCGGCGGCGCCGAAATTGCCAGAACCGAATATTACCGCGAGGGGCGCGTTCCTTTGCACACATTGCGTGCGGACATTGATTATGCTACCTCGACGGCTCACACAACTTATGGTGCTTGCGGTGTAAAGGTCTGGATCTACAAGGGCGAAATTATGGCTCACGATCCGATGGCGCAGGATAAAAAGTTGGCTGAACAGAAATAGGAACAGGAGTTTTGCGCGGCCCTAAAGTCAAAATCAAGGGCGATGTTCTTCAGATTGGCTTTGAGGTGTCGCGTAAAACAACCGTCTAGATAAGAAAAAGGTAAAAGTAAAATGTTAAGTCCAAAACGTATTAAGTTCCGCAAGCAGCATAAAGGCCGTATTCACGGCAATGCCAAAGGCGGATCACAGTTGAGTTTCGGTTCTTACGGACTGAAGGCGCTTACTCCGGAACGTGTTACCGCACGTCAGATTGAAGCCGCCCGTCGCGCTGTAACCCGCGCAATGAAAAGAGCAGGGCAGTTGTGGATCAGAGTTTTCCCGGATGTTCCGGTTTCTGACAAACCTGCCGAAGTCCGTATGGGTAAAGGTAAGGGCGCTCCCGAATACTGGGCTGTCCGTATCAAACCCGGCCGTATTTTGTTTGAAGTCGAAGGTGTTGACGAAGCCACAGCCCGCGAGGGTTTTGCTTTGGCTGCCGCCAAACTTCCGATTAAGACAAAGTTTGTTAAAAAATTAGCTTCAGAGCAAGGAGAATAATAATGGCTAATAAGATTAAAGATCTTCGTGCTATGAGCATTGATGAACTCGAAAAGAAGCTGTTGGAACTCAAAAAGGAACAATTAAACTTAAGAATCCAACATTCTACTGGACAATTGTCTAATACTGCGGTAATAAGAAGTGTCCGTCGGGATATTGCAAAAATCAACACGCTCATTACTGAGCGCAAGAAGAATAGTTAGGAGAAAAGATATGCCTAAAAGAATTCTTCAAGGTGTTGTTGTTAGTGATAAGCAGGATAAGACCGTCGTTGTTAAAGTTGAACGTCAGGTTATGCATCCGGTTTATAAGAAATTCATCAAGAAGAGCAAAAAATATGCCGCTCATGATGAGAATAACCAGTTCAAAGTCGGAGATACGGTTAAGATTGAAGAATCCAAGCCGATTTCTAAAAACAAATGTTGGACTGTATTAGTTGATAACGCCTAGAAAAGAAGGAATTAAAAAATGATACAGATGCAAACCACCCTTGATGTTGCCGATAATTCCGGCGCTCGTCAGGTGCAGTGCATTAAAGTTCTTGGCGGGTCCAAGAGAATGCACGCAACAGTAGGGGATATTATCGTTGTGTCGGTTAAAGACGCCATCCCCAAGGGTCGTGTAAAAAAAGGCGATGTCCAGAAGGCTGTTATCGTTCGTACGGCCAGCGACATCAGACGTAAAGACGGCAGTGTAATCCGTTTTGACAAGAATGCGGCTGTGCTGGTCAACAAAGACGGCGAGCCGATCGGTACCCGTATCTTTGGGCCTGTTACCAGAGAACTGCGTGCCAAGAAATTTATGAAAATTATTTCATTAGCACCGGAGGTCTTATAAGATGCCTAAGATGAAAATTAAAAAGGGTGACCAGGTTGTTGTCCTGTCTGGCGACGACAAAGGTAAAAACGGTGAAGTTGTAAAAGCTATGCCTAAAGAGGGTAAAGTGGTTGTTCAGGGTGTTAATCTGGTAAAAAGACACACCAAACCCAGCCAAACTACTCCTGGCGGCATTGTTACAAAAGAAGCACCGATCCACGTTTCCAATGTTGCTTTGGTTGATGCCAAATCCGGCAAGCCTACCAAAGTCGGTTACAAGGAAGTTGATGGAAAGAAAGTGCGCGTTGCCCGCAAATCCGGTGAAGTAATCGATAAATAGGAGAAAAATTTATGACAAACTTTGAAAAACTGTATAATGAGGTCATAAAAAAATCTCTTGTGGAAAAATTCGGTTATCAGAACAAGCATGAGATACCTAAACTGACTAAGATTGTCTTGAACATGGGCGTCGGCGACGCGGTTACAGACAAGAAAAAGCTTACCAATGCCATGGATGAGCTGACTTTGATTGCCGGACAGAAACCGGTTATGACCAAAGCCCGCAAGTCTATTGCAACTTTCAAACTGAGAGAAGGTATGCCGATCGGTTGCAAGGTAACATTGCGTTCAGACAGAATGTATGAGTTCCTCGAGAGATTGGTCAATATGGCCCTGCCGCGCGTCAGAGACTTTCATGGTATCAGCGGAAAGAACTTTGACGGCAGAGGAAACTTTGCATTCGGCATTAAAGAACAAATCATTTTCCCGGAAATCAACTATGACAAGGTTGAAAACGTCCGTGGTCTTGATGTCGTCATTTGTACAACCGCCAAGTCTGATGAAGAAGCTAAGGCTCTTCTCACTGGTTTCAACTTGCCCTGCAAGAAATAACGGAGATTAGAATATGGCAAAAACAAGTTCGGTTTACAGAAACCTGAAAAGAGCCAAGATGGCGGAAAAATTTGCTAACCGCCGTTCGAAGCTGAAAAAGATCGTAATGGACAAGACCATTTCTCCGGAAGAGAGATTCCAGGCGACTTTGAAATTGGCAGAACTGCCCCGCAACTCGGCACGGATTCGTTTCCGCAACCGTTGCAAACTGACAGGGCGTTCCCGCGGTTATTACCGGAAGTTCGGCTTAGGCCGCAGCGAGCTCAGAGATATGGCTGGGTTTGGCGAAATTCCGGGTTTGGTAAAATCTAGTTGGTAGGAGAGTGAGATCATGTCTATGTCTGATACTTTGGGCGATATGCTCACACGCATTAGAAACGCACAAAGAGCGAAGAAAAGTGAGGTTGTCTCACCGGCTTCCCGCCTGCGTGAAAATGTTTTGGAAGTTTTGAAACGCGAAGGCTACATTGCCGGGTATGAAAAGCGCAATGTTCGCGCCGGCGTTGATGAACTGAATATTAAATTGAAGTACCATGAAGGTACTGGTGTTATTACAGAAATTTACCGCGTGTCTACTCCGGGCCGCCGCGTTTATTCAAGCGTTCGCGATTTGCCGAGAGTATACAACGGCCTGGGTATTTCCATCGTTTCTACTCCGCAAGGCGTAATGAGCGATCATGAAGCCCGCAAGGCCAATGTCGGCGGCGAAATTCTGTGTCAGGTATTTTAAGGGAGAAAATGGATGTCTAGAGTTGGTAAATATCCGGTTACTATCCCTGCCGGCGTTACTGTGGTTATTAATGACAACACAGTTACCGCGAAAGGAAAATTGGGCGAACTGAGCTGCAGTTTTGATGCCAGCCATGTTGCCGCCAAGTTAGAGGAAAATGCCGTACGTGTTTCTCCTTTGTCTGATTCCAAGCAATCCAGAGCTTTGTGGGGAACCACAAGAGCCAATATCAACACCATGATTAAGGGTGTCAGCGAAGGCTTTACCAGAAATCTGGAACTGCTGGGGGTTGGTTATAAAGCCCGTGTCGAAGGAACAAAACTGATTTTGTCTTTGGGATATTCCCATGATGTGATTTTCCCGGCTCCGGAAGGTGTTAAAATTGCATGCCCGAGCGCTACAAACATCAGTATCTCAGGTGCGGATAAACAATTAGTCGGCCAGGTTGCCGCGGAAATTCGCGAATTCAGAAAACCGGAACCCTACAAAGGCAAAGGTATCAGAAAAGAAGGCGAATATGTCCGTCGCAAAGAAGGCAAGAAGAAATAAGGATTAATTTAATGAATACGCCAAGAGAATTGTTAAAAAAGAGAAAAGCGCGCGTTAGAATCGCTTTGAAAAACGCTGCCAACGGAAAACTGAGACTTTCAGTCTTCCGCAGCGGTAAGCATATCTATGCGCAGATTATCGACGATGCTAAAGGTGCAACAGTTGTTTCTGCTTCTACCTTGGACAAGGAAATCAGAGACAGCATTAAAAAGTCCTCTACCGTTGAAGCTGCCAGCTTTATCGGTAAGGTTGTTGCAGAGAGAGCAGCCAAGTCCGGGGTCAGCGAAGTTGTTTTTGACCGCGGCGGCTATATCTATCATGGTCGTGTTAAAGCTTTGGCTGATGCAGCTCGTGAAGCTGGTTTGAAATTCTAGGAGAATAAGTATGGCACAAGCTGTAGATCGTCGTAAGGCAGAGAAAAAAGATGAACTGGTTGATAAACTGGTTTACATCAATCGTGTAGCTAAAACTGTTAAGGGCGGACGCAATATGTCTTTTGCCGCCGTCGTTGTCGTCGGTGACCAAAAAGGCCGCGTCGGCTACGGTTCCGGCAAAGCGACCGAGGTTCCGGACGCTATTGTCAAGGCTACCAATGAAGCTAAGAAAAATATGGTACGCATTCCGTTGCGTGAAGGCAGAACCCTTCACCATGACGTGAACGGCCGCTTTGGTGCAGGGAAAGTTATTTTGAGAACTGCTCCTGCCGGTACCGGTGTTATTGCCGGCGGCCCGATGCGCGCTATTTTTGAAGTTTTGGGCGTGCAGGACGTGGTTGCAAAATCATTGGGTTCCAATAATCCCTACAATATGATTAAGGCAACGTTTGATGCCCTGCAGTCAATCAATTCACCGAGAATGGTTGCGGCAAAACGCGGCAAGAAAGTTGGTGATATTGTCAGCCGTCGTGAAAATACTTCCAATACCAAAGTTGAGGAGGCTTAATCATGTCGAAAAAGATGATTAAAGTTACGCAGACCGGAAGTACCATCGGACGTCCGGAAATCCAAAAAGCTAACCTGCGCGGCCTGGGTCTGACCAAAATGGGGAAGACCGTTGAGTTGGAAGATACTCCGGCTATTCGCGGAATGATTAAAAAGGTTAGTCATCTGGTTCGCGTTTCCGAGTAAGTAAAATTCGCAAAAGTGGTGTCATGCCGGTTATCTTCTCGCTCATGCAACTGGATATGCACTTCGCTTGAAAATAACTTTGCTGCGCACCACTTTATCGGATTTTAGATGAATGCTTTATAAAAGGTGAAAAGATATGAAACTTAATGAAATTAAAGACAACGAAGGCGCCAGAAAGTCGGCAAAACGCGTTGGCCGCGGTATTGGCAGCGGTTCCGGAAAGACATCGGGACACGGCCAGAAGGGTCAAAAAGCCCGTTCCGGCGTTGCTATCAACGGTTTTGAAGGCGGTCAGATGCCGATTTACCGCAGACTTCCGAAGCGTGGTTTCAAAAATCCGTTTGCCAAGGA
Organism: uncultured Alphaproteobacteria bacterium; assembly: GCA_900540425.1. Classification (GTDB taxonomy): domain Bacteria; phylum Pseudomonadota; class Alphaproteobacteria; order RF32; family CAG-239; genus MGBC133411. The sequence goes on along the minus strand of UQFU01000009.1, from coordinate 20,361 downwards.
ATTTGCTGTTGTTAATCTTGATACTATTCAGAAGGCGATTGATGCCGGTAAATTGAACGCCGATGCCATCAACATCGAATCCCTAATGAACAGCGGCATTGTCAACAAGCAGCTGGACGGTGTTCGTCTGCTGGCCCGCGGCGCGTTGACTTCCAAGGTTGCCATCAGCGTTAATTCGGCTTCCAAGGCAGCTGTTGAAGCTGTTGAAAAAGCCGGCGGTAAAGTTACTATTGTTGAAGCTTAGTAATTTTTCTTAAAGGGGTGGTCTGGATACATGCGTGTATCCGTCTGCCCTTTTTTACTTTTGTCAGAAGAATAAAGTTTAAGGAAAGATAAAATGGTATCACTAGCAGAGAAAATGGCCGCCAATCTGGATATGTCCGTCCTGGGCAAGGCTGACGAACTGAAAAAAAGATTATGGTTTACCATTATGGCTTTAATCGTATTTCGTTTGGGGACGTTTATTCCGCTTCCGGGAATTGATCCGAAGATTTTGGCAGACATTTTTGATCGTAATTCCGGCGGAATTCTTGGAATGTTTAATATGTTTGCCGGTGGTGCGCTGGAGCGTATGACCATTTTTGCCTTGAACATTATGCCGTATATTTCGGCTTCGATTATTGTTCAGCTGGGGCAGTCGGTTATCCCGTCTTTGCAAGCGCTGAAAAAAGAGGGTGAAGCCGGACATCGCAAAATTACCCAATATACCCGTATCCTGACCGTTTTGATTACGATTATTCAAGGATACGGCATTGCCGTCGGATTGGAAGGCATGAAAGGCAGCGCCGGGATGTCTGCGGTGGTTGATCCGGGATTTGTATTCAGGTTTACGACGGTTGTTTCTTTGGTTGGCGGAACCATGTTTATTGTCTGGCTGGGCGAGCAGATTACTGCCCGCGGGGTTGGAAACGGTTCTTCCTTGATTATTACGGTCGGTATTATTGCCGGCATTCCGAGCGCTTTGGCGCAGACATTTGAATTGGGACGCACGGATTCTCTGCCGTTTGGTGTTATTGTCATGCTGATGGTCATGGTTTTGGCTCTGATTTACATCATTGTTCTGGTTGAAAGAGCACAGCGCAAGATTACGATTCAGTATCCGAAACGGACGGCCATGCTCGGCGGTTCGACGGCGGAAAGTTCGCATCTGCCTTTGAAGATTAACCCGACCGGGGTTATTCCGCCGATTTTTGCCAGTTCATTGTTGCTGCTGCCGATTACGATTGCCAGTTTCAGCGCCGAGAACGGTCCTTCGTGGGTTCAGACCCTGAGCCAGCTGTTGGGACACGGGCAGCCGCTGTATCTGACGCTTTATGCCGCCTTGATTCTGTTCTTTGCTTTCTTCTATACCGCAATCGTGTTCAATCCGGAAGAAACGGCAGATAATCTGAAAAAACACGGCGGTTTTATTGCCGGTATCCGTCCGGGGAAAAATACGGCCGAGTATCTGGACTATGTGGTTACGCGCTTGACGGTTTTGGGAGCGGTTTATCTGGTGGCTTTGTGTATTTTGCCGGAAATCCTGATTTCAAAACTTTCAATTCCGTTTGTTCTCGGCGGAACGACGCTGCTGATCGTGGTTCAGGTTACCATGGATTTTGTCGGCCAGTTGCAGTCGCATCTGATTGCTTACCAGTATGAATCCCTGATTCGCAAAGCTTCGCTGGCTTCTAAAGGAAAGAGAAGATAATGAGCAAAAACGGTTCTGGACTTCATGTCGTTTTTACGGGGGCTCCGGGGTGCGGTAAAGGCACCCAGGCACGCCTTCTGAAAGAAAAAACCGGGATTTGCCACTTGTCTACGGGAGAAATGCTGCGGGCGGAAGCGTCCAAAGGAACTAAGCTGGGGTCGGAGATTAAAGCGTTGCTTGATGCCGGTTCTTTTGTGACCGATGAGATGATTATTGCCATGGTTTCAAAACGAATCGAGGAGGACGACTGTAAAAACGGTTTTATTCTCGACGGTTTTCCGCGGACTTTGCCGCAAGCGGAGATTTTGGAAAAGATGCTGGCGGAACGCGGAATCACGCTGGATGCCGTGATTGAGATTCAGGTTCCCGACGAAATTATCATGGAGCGTATTCTCGGTCGCTATGCCTGTATGACTTGCGGAGAGGGGTACCATGACAAGTTTCATAAGCCTAAGGTTTACGGGGTTTGCGACAAGTGCGGCGGTACAAATTTTTACAGGCGAATCGATGATAACCGGACGACGGTGCAGAACAGACTCGTCAATTATCGTGCCTTTACTTATCCGACAATTCCTTACTTTGAGAAGAAAGGTGTATTGCGCTGTGTGGATGGGACGGGGACGATTGAAGCAACCAGCAAAAAGGTCGATGCGATTTTAGGGCTGGCGTAATAATTTTTTGAAAAAAATGCGTTTTTTTCAAGATTTTTGTAAAAAGGGTGGTTGACACTAAAAAAATTTAGCATATAATCCGGCTTAATTTTGAAGAGTGGTGATCAACTTTTTAAATGTGTTTAAATATATAAGAGATGGAGAGTTAATTTGGCTCGTATAGCTGGTGTAAATATCCCAACTGCCAAGAAAATAGAAGTCGCCCTGACCTATATCTTCGGTATTGGAAGAAAAACTGCTCAAAACATTTGTGCAAAAACCGGAGTTTCTCCGGATTTGCGGGTTCATCAGTTGTCTGATGATCAGGTTGCAAAAATCCGTGAAGAAATTGACAGCAACCTTCTGGTTGAAGGTGAGCTGCGCCGCGAAGTCGGTGTTAATATTAAGAGATTAATGGACCTCGGTTGTTATCGCGGTCTGCGGCACCGTAAAGGTTTGCCGGTTCGGGGGCAGAGTACAAAACAGAATGCCAGAACCCGCAAAGGCAAACGCAAGACTGTTGCTAATAAGAAGAAATAGTTTGAAGGGTAGTTGTTAAATGGCAAAAGCAGTATCACAACGTGTGAAAAGAAAAGAAAAGAAGAATATCACTGCGGGCGTTGCTCATGTGAATTCGACTTTTAACAATACAAGAGTTACGATAACAGACGCTCAAGGCAACACTGTTTCCTGGTCAACTTCCGGTGCGCAGGGTTTTAAAGGTTCCCGTAAATCTACCCCTTATGCAGCCCAGGTTGCCGCCGAAGATGCCGGCAAAAAGGCGCAGGAGCACGGTATGAAAACCTTGGAGGTCGAAGTCAAGGGTCCTGGTTCCGGACGCGAATCCGCGATTAGAGCCTTGCAGGTTATAGGTTTTACCATCACTTCCATTCGTGATGTTACGCCTATTCCCCACAATGGTTGCCGCATGAAGAAAAGACGTCGCGTATAGGTTGATGTTTTGTTGAGATTGGGAGGCAGCGCTGCCTCTCTAATCTTTGATTTTTGTAAAATATGCATATGCACTAATTGAAAGAGGACATACCAGTGATTCAAAAGAATTGGCAAGAACTTATTAAACCTACGAACTTAGAAGTTGTTCCTAGTGATGGCGGTAACAAAGCTAAAATCGTGGTTGAACCTCTGGAACGAGGCTTCGGTCTGACACTCGGCAATGCATTGAGAAGAGTTTTGCTTTCTTCTCTGCAGGGTGGAGCCGTTACAGCAATCAAAATCAACGGAGTTTTGCATGAATTTTCCGTTGTGCCGGGCGTTCGGGAAGACGTTACCGATATTGTGCTGAATATTAAGGGTTTGGCTGTGGCTGTTCATGGCGAAGGTCCGAAAATGATGACATTGAAGGCAGAAGGTCCCTGTGCGGTAACCGCTGCCATGATTGAGACCGGTCATGATGTTGAAATTAAGAATCCGGATTTGGTTATTTGCAATCTGGATGCCGGTGCGAAAATCAATATGGAACTGACTGTTAATACCGGTAAGGGGTATGTTCCGGCTTATATGAACAAGAGTCCGGATGCGCCGATTGGCCTAATTGCCGTTGACGCTATTTATTCACCGGTTAAAAAGGTTTCTTATAAAGTTGAAAATACCCGTGTCGGACAAGTTACAGACTATGATAAGCTGACCTTGGTTGTTGAGACCAATGGCGTGGTATCTCCCGAAGATGCGGTCGCTTTGTCTGCCCGTATTCTGCAAGATCAGTTGAAGCCGTTCATTAACTTTGACGAGCCGGAAAGCGAAGTTGAAGTTGAAAAAGAAGAACTGCCGTTCAATCGCAACTTGTTGAAGAAGGTTGAAGAACTTGAATTGTCGGTTCGTTCGGCTAACTGCCTGAAGAATGACAACATCGTTTATATCGGCGATTTGGTTCAAAAGACTGAAGCGGAAATGCTGCGGACACCGAATTTTGGCCGTAAGTCTTTGAATGAAATCAAAGAGGTTCTGGCTAAGATGGGTATTCATTTGGGTATGGATACGCCGGGTTGGCCGCCTGAAAACATTGAGGAATTGATTAAACGTGTTGATGAACATTTTTAATTAAAAATGTTGAGAAAAACCTTCCGGAACAAATATTCCGGGAGGTTTTTTTGTGGTTTAAAGACAAAGTTGTCAGAGTGAACGGGACGGGGCAGTTCGGTTCAGCCGAAGATTTGTATAGATGGGATTGGACAAATGTTGTTTGAGCGATGGCCGAAAAAGTTTATATCAGGAACAGATGGGGGGGGATATTTGCTTATGAATATTGGGTATGCCGGTATTTCTTGTTGTTTTTTTTATAATTTGGGCTTACACTTCTTTGGGTAAAATTATATTTTGTATAACTATTAATTTTTGGACTTATGTTATTATTAAAAATCAAAAAATTCGGTGAAAAAATCGGTGTTAGAAAAAAATCAGATGCGGCCAATTTAATTCCGGGACGGAATGATGCGATTGAAAAGTGGCGTTTTTTTGCCAATACCGCTCATTGGAAGCAAGTTTATGATGCTTGGGCAGATTGGATGTATCGCGGGTATAAGCCGTACATTGAACATGATGAAAAAGTCGGCGAGCTGTTAGAGAGCCGGCTTTTGGGGATCGAGCAGCCGATATTGCCGCCGGCCTGGCTTCTGCTTCATGCAAACCGGCTGATAGAAGTTGAATGCGGCGCTGATGTGCAGCGGGTAAAAGAAGCAGTTCGGCTGAAGTATTGCGGAGCGCCATGTTTTGTGGTTGAGCAGAACGGGAGATTGCGCGGTTTTGCATTGTCGGATAAGCTGATTATTGCCGGCGTTTCCAGCGTGTCTTTTGGTTTGGCCGAAGTGCAGAGAAAAATGGAAAAGACAGGGATGTCTTTTTTGAGCCGTGAGGACTCCCATTGTTTGGAAAAACATATCGGGCTTGTGAATCAGATGATGGAGGCGGCAGGTGTTCCGACTTTGGCAACGATGTTTCGATGGATTACTAAAAATGCAGCGGACGGAGAGTTTGCATCGCGGGTTTTGTGCCGTAAGAAATGTTATGAGCCGCTGCGGGACAGAGAACCGGTTTTTCTGCTGGCCAAACTGTAGAACAGAAGTGGCGATGGCAGTGTTTTGGAAGGCTGAAGTAAGAACTTCAGCCTTTTTTTGTTGCTAAAATGCCTGTGGGGGCAGAGTAAAATTTTTGACAAAAGAGTGGCTTAATGTTATGCTATTAGTTAAACACTCAGAGAAGCGGAAGTTTTGTTCATGTCAGAAAAATTATCAGAACGCCTGGTCTCACTATTGTCATCCAAGGCTTTGTCCTGGGAAGAATATGCGGATATTTATCAGGTTATGGAAGATTTTGCTGCACGGCATCCACAGCGGACGGCGGAGTTGCTGCCCAGTTTTTATTCTCTGGTGCGCAATCCAGGATTTAATGCAGATGTGGCACCGCGGGCAGCGAAAGTTTATGGTCTATTGGTGCAGGACATGAATCCGGAAACGGCCGTGGAATCGTTCGATGTTTTGTTGGAAAGCGGGCAGAAGCGGTTTGCGCTTAGGGCCGCAGCAGAGGGTGTTAAGCAGCAGCCTCGGTTGGCCTATCCGTTTTATGAAAAAATCCGGCAGCAGGCGGTGGGGGCAAAAGAAAATGACCTATGTGTGTATAGCCGGGTGGCGCGGGATTTGGCGCTTAGCGCAGCTGAAGAAGGGGCGGTACGGATTTTTGACGATATGATGCGTTCCGAGAGCGAGGAGCATTTTAAATCTGCGATTTATGCGTCTTTAAGCGCTTTTTATAAACGATTTCCGGTTTTACAAGAGCGAGTTTTGCAGGTTTTGGATAATCAGAAAAATGCCGAAAATAATTTGTGTGCGTATTTTCAGAATCTGGGGGAGATTGCCGTATTTGATGCCGACAAAAGGGCGTGTTGTGTGGAAATGATTGCCACTTATATCGGCTCAGAGCGGAACGATGCCGCCAGTTTGGTGAAAGCTTATACGGCTTTGGGTCAAAATATGCCGGCGGATAACCCGGTTTTAGCACAAAGGGCTGTTGAACTTGTGAATTTAGGGGTTGAAAATCCGGCGAATACGCTGGCTTCCAGAAAACATGCCTGGCGGACTATTGGTGCCGCTGACAAACTATGCAGTTGCGTGGTGTTGGGGCAGCGGGTGGAAAAGAGCAGGGAAGCCGAGTTTGGCTGGAAACGGGTTGCAGGTATTCCGGCAGACGAGGTTTGCGTTTTGTTTCTTGGCGGTGACGGCACGGTTACGGAAAAAGAGGCCAACGGTTATTTGGCATCGGTGGAAAAGCTGTTGGCGCGGCATGACCTGGCCGGACGGGCAGGGTTGTATGCCGTTGTTTATGATTTTGGCGACTTTATGAACAAAGAGCTGGCACGGACAAAGATGATGGTCGATTATCGTCGCAATGTGAAGGTTACCCGGGAGCTGAGCGAGGAAACAAAAAATCCAAAGTATGTCGGAGAAATTTTTGACAAGGTTTTGGCGACCCGAATTTCTCGAAATGGCAGGCGTTTGCCTTTTAAGGAAGCGGCGGACAATATTCGCCGCCTAAATGTGGTGACGCATTGTCACGGCGCTTATATGTTTTTGAAGCTGGAAGAACTGATGCAGAAAAAGATGGGCGAACTCGGGTATTCGCCAGCAGAGCGCGAAAAAATCCAACAACAGCTGTTGGTTGTTGCACATGCACCTTACTGCCCGTTAGGCGTTTCTAAATCAACAATGGTGGCTTTTGCTTCGGCGCAGGATTATGAAGTGGATCATCATAATCATTTTGAAGCTTCGGTTCATCGTCTGGAAAAAGAGGGAAAGCTGAAGATGGCTTATTTTCCGGACGAAAAGGGAAATTTGTTTTTGGCTCCGTCTTTGGGCAAGGATGTCGAACAGCACAATTTTTTGGGCTATGATACAGAGATATCCGGGCTTTCTAAGGAAGGTCAGGTTTTGGTCGGGGTAAGCGGCAATATTTTGGCAAACGGCGTTAAAAGTTCATTGGAGGGAAGCGAACTGCCCGGCATCAGGGAACTGGTTTGCGGCGGAAACGCCGCTGCGGAACGGTTGTTTGACCGTCTGGTTGAGAACGGTATGGCGGCATATGGGCAGATGGTGGCAGACAGCCGCCGGAAGCATCGGGCTGTTTGCTGTGGCGGACGTTAAAAAAATAATGAAGATTCTGCTTGCTTTTCAAATCATTGTATGTTAGAAACGGCAACGAATGAGGTTTTTCCGCGCATGAGCGCTTGCGAATCCGTGGCGGGAAAGTTGTTTTTATCCGCTTTGCCCTGCAAAGCACAGAGAAAAAGAAAGGAAATATGTCATGAGACATGGAATGGCACATCGTAAGTTCAGTATGACCAGCAGCCAGAGAAGAGCTTTGTTCTCTAATCTGACCAATGCGGTTTTGACCCATGAGCAGATTACGGTTACGCTGCCGCGCGCTAAAGAACTGAGAACTTTTGTAGACAACATGATTACCTTGGCCAAAAAAGGTGAATTGAACAACCGCAGACAAGCTTTGTCTTTTCTTCGTGACAATGAAGTTGTTTCCAAACTTTTCTCTACTTTGGCGGAACGTTACAAAAACCGCAACGGCGGATATTGCCGGGTTTTGAAAACCGGTTTCCGTTACGGCGATTGCGCTCCGATGGCGATTATCGAGTTGGTTGACCGCGATGTTAATGCCAAAGGCGCCAAAGACATTGCCCGTGTTGCCGCTGAAAAGGCCGCTGCTGAAGCTGCTGCCAAAGAAGCCGCGAAATAATCAGGCAAAAGATTGGTAAAAAGCCCCGGAATTTTCCGGGGCTTTTTTGTATTGCGAAAACCCTGGCTAGGCCGGGGGGATATTATGAGCGGGGATTTTCTTCCGTGTTAATGCCGCGGGTGATTATTCCGATCATCAGACCGAGCAGAATATAGCCGGTCAGACATTCGGCGGCGACGATTATCCGGGCCAGGGGCGTATGTGGGATAATATCGCCGTAGCCGACGGTGGTGATGGTAATGATGCTGAAGTAAACGGCATTGATAATCGCGTCTAAGCCTTGACCGAAATTGAAGGGAGCGGTTGAGCCAAAGTGGTGGTACAGGCTGTCAACGGCAAGATTTATGACGGCGCAGCTGAGAATCAGGTTGACGAAAAAATTGGCGAAATCTCCGATATCGGAGAGGGTGGCCATGACGGCGGGGCGGAGGAGTTTGGAGATGCGGGCGATGAAATTGCGGATATAGCGAAAAGCGATATAAGTGACAATCAGGGCGATTATCCAAGTGGCAAAGACGGAAATGTTGATATAAACGCTCATGAAACCGGCGCAGAAAGCAACGGCAAGCAATTTATAACGAGCCGAGACGTCGTAAAAAATCGTAAAATTCCGGTTGGAGAAGTAGCGGTTGAACATCAGCGCTTCAAGGGCGGTTATCAGACCGTTGGCTGCCGGTGCGGCCAGCCAGAGGAGCCAGGGGGTGATTTGGGCAATGTCCGGATACAGCGGAGACAAAAGTGCCGGCGGCAACAGGCTGATGAAAAAGCAGAAATTAAAGTTGCGGCTGATGATGCGGGGCAGATTCAGTTTCAGGCCGGGCATGATTTATCTCCTCTGAAAGCGTTTCCGGTATGGCGGCGGTTTCTTCCGGTGCGGGGACGTCTCCGGTTCGCAGGCGGAGAAGGCGGGCCAGAGGCGCCAGGGTTTGTCCCTGAACCAAAACCGAAACAATAACCAGGAAGAAAATGATGTTGAACAGGAATTGCGAGTTGGGAAAGCCGTAAATCAACGGGTAGGTTGCCAGAATAATCGGCACGGCACCTTTGAAACCGGCCCAGCCGATGAAGATCTGTTCCTTGAACGAAAAGCCGCTTTTATACAGGCAGATAAAAACGGCAAGCGGCCGGGCTGCCAGAATCAGGAATAAGGTACAAGACAGGCTGACCGGCATAACGGCGGAGAGCTCATGAGGAAAGACCAGAAGGCCCAAAATCAGAAACATGCTGATCTGCATAATCCAAGCCAGGGACTCCTGAAAACGGATAAAATGCCGGCGGTAGAGGTAGCGTGTATTTCCCATGATGATGCCGCAGAGGTAAACCGCAAGGAAACCATTGCCGCCGACCGTTTGGGTGAGGCTGTAAGTGAGCAGAACCAGGGCAACGCCGAAAACCGGGTATAAGCCCTGATAGGAAAACATCCAGCGGCGCAGGGTTTTGCTGGCGGCATAGCCGGAAAGGAGGCCGAAGGCGGTTCCCAAAAACATTTGCAGAAAGAAGTCGGAGGTAATGCCCCAGATGTTGAGACTGTTGCTGCTGATGATGCCCATGGCGCCCATGGAGAGAAAAACGGCCATCGGATCGTTGCTGCCGGATTCAAATTCGAGAATGGCTTTGATGCGCGGCTGAACATTCAGATTATGAGAGCGCAGAATGGAAAAAACCGCAGGGGCGTCGGTAGAAGAGACGATGACGCTGAGCAGCAGCGAAACCTCAAAGCTCAGGCCGACGATATAGCGGGCGAAGAGATACAGAAAAACCGCCGTGAGCAGGACACCCAGCGTAGAAAGGATACTGCCGCGAAAAATAATGGGGCGAACCTGCTGCCATTTGGTGCCCAGACCGCCGGAGAACAAAATAAAGGCCAAAGCGACGGTACCGGTGTAGTTGGTAAGCCGGGAATCGCTGAATTCGATACCGCCGGGACCGTCTGAACCGGCCAGCATTCCCATGCCCAGAAAGAGCAATAAAGAAGGAATACCGAAGTTGTCGGTGATTTTGTTGGTAAACACGCACAACATCAGCAGAAATCCGGCAACGGCAAGTAGGGTTTCCAAACTCATCGAATTATCCTTATTTTTTTCAAGTTATATAATTATCCGCAAAGCATATTCTAGCGTATAGTCATTTATATTTAGTAAAACTTGAAAGGGAAAAACGGCGAGATATATTCAATTAAAATGTTTTTGCGGGGAGAAGTAAGATGCCGACCAACGGATTTGAAGTTCAGTTCAGCAATGTGCCGCTTATCGGAGACGAAGCGCCGGAATTTTCGGCAATGACGACTAAGGGACCGGTTAATTTTCCGGAAGATTATCGAGGAAAGTGGGTGATTTTGTTTTCTCATCCGGCAGATTTTACGCCGGTTTGCACCAGCGAGTTGATGACGTTTGCGGCCATGCAGGAGGATTTTCGCAAACTGAACACCGAGTTGCTGGGAATTTCGGTTGACAGTATCAGCTCTCATTTGGCCTGGATTAAAAAGATGGAGGACGAGCTGGAATTTAACGGAATGAAAAACATTAAAATAGATTATCCGATTGTGGCGGATGTAAAGATGGAAGCCGCCAAAAAATATGGGATGATACAGCCGCGTTCCAGCGATACAAAAGCGGTGCGCTCGGTGTTTTTTATTGATCCGAAGGGAATTGTCCGGGCGTTGATTTATTATCCGATGTCCAACGGGCGGAATTTTGAAGAAATCCGGCGCCTGTTGCTGGCCATGCAGACCAGCGATGCCTTCGATGTGGCGACACCGGCAGATTGGCAGCCCGGCGACAAGGTTTTGGTGGCGGCGCCGACGACAATATATGCAATGGAAGAGCGGGCGAAGGACGAAAATTCAGAGCTGCAATGTGAAGACTGGTTTTTTTGCATGAAGGATTTGCCGTCGGATCGGATTTCAGCCAGGCTGAATGCGCAAAATTAGGCAACTGTCGCTAATTCGTCCCAAGAGGTTGTATAAGAGCGGGAACGATGGTTCCGGCGGATATAATGGCAGATGCCGCCGGCCTGCGGGGCAAAGCGGACGGTTTTTTTGCCGAAGCGGTGGTTGAGACTGTCAATGGCGGACATGAGTTCCCGGTCTTTTCCGGCGGCTTTATCGTTGTCGAAGAATGTATTTTGCAGACGGTTGAGCGGCTGGATTTCGTTGAGAATAACGCCGGCGGATTTGTAGGCGACGCCGGGCCGGTAAATCTGCCGCAACCCTTGTTCCGCAGCGCTGATAAGCTTTCCGGTATGGGCAGTAGGAGCCTGAAGAAGGACAAAGGCGGCGTTGTTGTATTGTTCTCCGGCGGCAAAGCGGTTAGTTCTCAGAAAAACGCTGAGGGTTCCGGCAACGGCGTTTTGCCTGCGCAAGCGGATAGAGACGGCATCGGCGAATTCGGCAAGAATTTTACGCAACAGTTCATAATCTTTAATCTCATATTCAAAACTGCGGGAAGTGGTAAGGCTTTGGGCGGTTTCTTCGGTTTCCAGTTCCAGACAGGGCGTACCGTTAAGCTCAAGGACGGTTTGAGCCAAACGAAGGTTAAAACAGCGACGGATCTGCTGCAGAGGCGTTTGGGCGAGTTCCCAGGCGGTAAAAATTCCGAGATAGCCGAGTTTGGGGCTCAGATGCCTGCCGACGCCCCAGATATCAATAACGTCCAGTTGTTGCAAATGTTTGCGGATTTGTTCCGGGTCTTTAAGGGTGAATGTTTTGTCGGCGGTTTTTTGTTTGGCGCAATGGGCGGCGATTTTGCAGAGGGTTTTGGTCGGGGCAATGCCGGCGGAAACAGAGATGCCGGTTTCACGGAGAATCCGGGTGCGGATTGCGGCGGCCAGTTGCTCAAGGTTTTCGGAATCCGGCAGCCGGGCAAAGGCTTCGTCAATGGAATATACTTCCAGGTTGGAAAAACAACTGCGCAGGACGGACATTACCCGGGCAGACATGTCGGCATAAAGCTCGTAATTGGATGACAAGGCAACGCCGCCGCGAGCGGTGAAAAAACGTTCGATTTTGAAATAGGGCGCGCCCATGGGAATACCGAGCGCCTTGGCTTCGTACGAACGGGAAACGACGCAGCCGTCGTTGTTGGAGAGGACGACTACCGGGCGTTTTTTGAGGCCGGGGGCAAATACCCGCTCGCAGGATACGAAAAAATTGTCGCAGTCAAACAGAAAGAACATTTCAATAGCTCCGAAAGCTGCCGGAAACGACACCCCAAATGGCGAAATCGTCTTCCGGACGGACCAAAATCGGGCTGTAGTTTTCGTTGGCCGCTACCAGAAAGATTTGTCCGTTTTCGCGTTTGAGGTGTTTGACAGTCAGTTCTCCGTTGAGTTCGGCGATGACGATGCTGCGGTTTTGCGGGGGCAGCGAGCGGTCGACAATCAGGATATCTCCGTCAAGAATGCCGGCGTCTTTCATCGAATCGCCTTTGACGCGCAGAAAATAGGTGGCGGCAGGATGGGAAATCAGGTATCGGGAAAGGTCGAGCCTCTCTTCGCGGTAGTCGCCGGCCGGAGAGGGAAAACCGGCGGAAATGGTTGAATTCATCAGCGGTATGGCGGGAAAGTCTGACATGGCGGTTCTCATTATTGTTCTTGTTTTGTTCTGATAATACGCAGGGAAAAATTTAAATGCAATAGAAATTTCGGATAAGTTGATTTATGATAAAGCCGTTTTGAGAGGAGAATTCAAATGGAAAAAATCGTACCGAACAAGTTGAAACCCGGCGATGAAATCAGGGTGATTGCGCCGGCCCGCAGCCTGAAGATTATCGGGCAGGATTCCCGGGAGATTGCCCGCAAGCGGTTTGAGGAAGCCGGACTAAAGGTTACTTTTGGCAGGAATACGACAGATGAAAACTGCGATTTGTTTGCTTCGGCTGCGGTGGAAAAACGGCTGGAAGATTTGCATGAGGCTTTTGCCGACAAGCGGGTGAAAGCGATTTTTACGGTTATCGGCGGGGCCAATTCCAATATGCTGCTGCCTTATATCGATTATGAGCTGATTAAGCAAAATCCAAAAGTTTTCTGCGGTTTTTCCGACATTACGGCTCTTTTGAACGGAATTTATGCCAAAACCGGAATGGTTACTTTTTCGGGGCCGCATTTTAGTTCTCTGGGAATGCTTAAGGGGGCGGAGTATACGTTGGATAACCTGTGGAAGATGGTTATGGGCAGCGGGGAGAATGAAGCAGCTCCTTCCGCGCAGTGGAGCGACGATGCCTGGTTTATAAACCAAAACGAGCGGAATTTTATTGCCAATGAAGGCTGGAAAATCTTGCAGCCGGGTGCGGCTTGTGGTAAAATAATCGGAGGAAATCTGGGGACTTTTGATTTGTTGCTCGGAACATCTTTCCGCCCGGCGTTCAATGAGCCGACAATCCTGTTTGTTGAGGATTGTTTTACTTCCGGCGGAGATGCCGCGACTTTTGAGCGGAATTTGCAAGCTTTGTGTTATCAGGAAGATTTCGGCAATGTTAAAGGCGTGGTTATCGGGCGGTTTCAGAAGGCCTCGGAAGTCAGTTCCGAAAAGCTGGCCTATATTGTGCGGAACCAACGGGCATTGAAAAATCTGCCGGTGCTTGCCGATGTTGACTTTGGGCATACAACGCCGCTGCTGACGCTGCCAATAGGCGGAACGGCGGAGCTGGATACGGAAAAACGGCTGCTGAAACTTAAGATTTAGGACGATGGCCGGGAATATTAAAAAATGAAAAATCAGGTTGTTGATTGTTTCGATTCTTAAAGTTTTGTTTACGAAATCTTTTATATATTGCCCCGATTCCGTCCGGATTTGGGGCATTTTTGTTACAGAAATGTGACATATTGCCAAAAATGGGAGAAAATTTATTGTTTTGACAAAAAGTTGTTGAAATAATAAAAAAAAAGAGTTATTATGCCTCAAAATAAGAATTTAGCGTGGGAGAATTTGATTATGGCAAAAGCAACTAACGGTATCGGCGAGTTTGACCAGAAACTGCTTGATATTATGAACGGACGCATGACGGATGTTTCAGAGATTGCCGCCGTTTTGGCGCAGGCAGATGAGGCGCGTTTTGTTGACGTTTTGAATCATCTGGACGGAACCGTATTGTCCGAAGTAATGGACAAGCTTCCGGAAAACAAGCGGGTGATGATTGCCGAGTATGTAAAAGTTCGCCAAATGGCCGGAAATATTCGTCAGGAAAATGACGTTTGGAGCGTTAGTGCCGAAGAGTATGTCAAAAATTCGGAAAACCTGAGCAAGTGGAAAGTTGACTTAAACGGCGAGGAATTTAAATCAGCCCGTGAAGTCGTCGATTGGATGAATGTTTCTGACGACGAAAAGAAAGTTTTGATGGAAACGGCGGCTAAAAAAGTTTTGGAAGAGAGCCGCACGGTTAAAGGGTTAACCGAAAAACAATATAAAGAAGCCATTAATTATGAAATTCAGGTTGCCGTTTATATGGCAGCTACGGCTACTGCTGTGGTGAAGGAAGGCGTTAATCCGAAAGTTGCCACTCAGGAGGCGGTCAATAAGTTTGTGGCAGAAGGGAACAAAAAGAATTCTTTGGACGTTAGTGTTGATGCGATTGCCGCTTATGCCGCTTCTACCCATGAATGGATTGAAGAACGCAAAAACCGGGCTTTGGTTGCCTTTGCAGATACCAAGTTTGGCAAACAGGTAGAAAACATTGCCAAGGCGACCGAGAGAGAATTAAAAGCCTGGGATACTGCCTTGAGCAACAACAAAACCATCGGCAAGGCATATAAAGTTGCCCGCAAATACGCTCCGGTTATCGGGAAAATAGCGCGCGGCGCGGCAATCGGCGCCGGAATGCTGGCGGTAGCACATATGGCTCCGGCCGGAATGGCAGTTTATGCCGCTTATGCGGTGGCAACTTCAACAAAGCCGCTGTTGGAAGGATATAAGAAAGAAAAAGATCAAGCTGCTGCTAGAGGACAAACTTTGGGCTTTAGCGCATATGCCAACCAAAATAAAATTGATGTTATTAAAGCCTCCGTTGGGGCAGTTAATATGATTGTCAGCGGTGTGGTTGGTTATGGCGCTTTGGGTTTGAACAATTTGGCGACCAGAGGGGGAATTGCTGCTGGTATGGGTATCTTGAATACGTTAGCCATTCATCACCGCGATGAAAAGGCAGCTGCAGCAGCGGCTAACCCGAACGGCAACACCAATGCCCCCAAAGCCAGCTGGACAAGAGCTTTTGTCCGCGGTATGGGCAACTCAGCTTTTGGTTTTGGTCTCGGTATGCTTTTCCGTAACTGGGATAGCTTGTTTGGAAAAGAAACAACAGCAGAAATTACGGCAAAAACAATAGATATGCCGGGGGCCGCGGAAGCTGATTCGACGAACGTGGCAGACAGTACGGTTGTAAAACCGAATTTGCCGGAAGGTATCAACGAGCAAGATAAGAAAGATATTCTGGCGATGCTGGAAGATGACTGCAACTGTGATGAACCGGGAAAAGTTAATGCCAACGACTGCGAAGCTAAAATCAAAATCCAAGAAAAAGCTCCTGAAACCGCTGCGGATTTGAAATTCTGGGCCAGTCGCGCCGATATGTTTGTTGAGGATTGCGACCAAAAAGACTTGGATTTGCTGTTTAAGGCCGGAAAGCTGAATATGGACGACTTTCCGGGAATTAACTCCATGGAAGAATTTACTTATAAATTCGGTTTGATGCGTAAGATGAATCTGCCGCATCAGCGTCCGTTGGTGGAAGAAATTGAGGAAATGCTGAAAAAGGTTCAAGATGTCCGTTGCGGCGAAGGCGACAGCAATGCCAAGTTTGAGGAACTGATGAAGATGAAGGCGATGCATCCGGATTTTGCCCATGACGTTGCCAACGGCATGAACTCTTATGACAATCGCGGGCATTATCTGTGCGAAGAGCCGAAACCGGTTGTTCATGAAGAGGTTAAGTCGGCTCCGCAAAAGGATCCGGAGCCTGTCAAAACGGAAAAAACGACAGTTCCGGTGGTGGAGGAAGAGGAAGTTCAGCCGGTTCGTACCGCAATTATTGAAGAACAACCGGTTTATGATCAGCCGGCTGTTTACCAAGTCTCTTTTGAAGACGGCGAAAAGGCGCCTCAACTGGGCGGAAAAGATTATCGCAATGCATCTTATGATTATAAGCCTGGTCCGGTTTATGAGAATACGGTTTCTCTGGGCGGCAATAATGTGGTTGAATATCAGTTCCAAGACGGTGTTCTGAATGTTACCAGCGCCTCTATTGAGAGTGATGAAGGCGTTCGGGCTTTGGCTGAGCAGCTGCGCGGTTTCCCCGATGTGGCCGATCCAGAACAGAAAGCGGCGGAAATTGTGGCTAAGGCCGGCGTTTATATGGATTTGGCCGAAAATACCGAACATCCGGAAAAAATACATGGATTGAATCAATGGATTGCCGGTTATTCTAAGGATTTGGAACGGCATGGTATTGAATTTAAGGATGATGGGCTTGGCGTTAAAGAAGGTTTTGACAAGCAAGCTGCTATTCAAGAAATGAACAGCCGGGCCGGTCAGGAAAACCTGAAATTGCAGAAAGAGATCGGCAACGCGATGCGTCGGGCTGCACGCGGCAAAGATTATTAACGGCTTTATCTGCCTAAAAAACCGGAACAAGGTGTTTTGTTCCGGTTTTTTGTGGCCAAAATCGGGAATTAACGAATATTTTAGGGATTGGGGCTAAGATAATATCAGGTTTTTGAGTATTGCAAATATATTACAATTTTAAGAAAATTGACAAAACATGTTGATGTGTGGCTATTTTTCTGCTAAACTGTAGTTATATTTAGTAATTTGGCCGGCATTTATTTTTGTCCGCCGCTTGGGAGTATTGAAAATGGCTAATATTTCGGAAAATGATTTAAATAAATATTCTAAGGCAATTGAGCGCGGGGACATCAGTTTCTTGGAAAATCTGTCTCATGAAGACATGGCGGAACTCTATTCCAGATTGGGAGAAGCCGACCTTAACAAACTGGCAGAATATTTAACGCCGTCTCAGATTTTGGCGGCTGAAACGTCGGTGCCGGAAGCGGGGCGGGCAAATTTTGCCAAGGTTTGCGATGCCAAGTTGAATCATTTTGCCAAGCAGGGCCAAGCGGTATTGGACAGCAACGGTGAAGAGAATCTGGGGCTGGCGACGATTGTAGAACAAGCAGCGGAAATTGAGAGGCTGGCGTCGCGTTCGGGAACCGATGCGCAGACGGCGGAAACGGCACGAAAGGTTGTAGATGCCGCTTTGCAGCAATATGACCAGGAAAACGGATTGGCAGGTGGTGACGGTACCCGCTTGGCTGCCAATATGAAGGCGGTTGAAAGTTACTGGGATTTTGATCCGTTTGCCGAAAGCCGGGTTGCAGAAACAGAAATTCCGGAATTGCCTTTGAACAAAGCCGTTGAGCTTGTGAAGAAGGACGAGTTGAGCCTGACCGAGCTGGCTGCCGTTGACCGGGCTTTTGAGAAAGCGGCGTCGGCGGAAGGTACGGATGCGGCAGCTTTTTATGAATCGATTAAGGAGCAGAAAGCTAAGTTGGCGGCAATGAGCGAATCGGCGTTGTCGAGTGCCCTTAAAGCCAAACCGGAAGCCGGTATTGGCAAAGAAGGTCCGGCGGTTGAATATTTGCTCAGCCGCAACAGCGTTTTTCGGGCAGAACACGGCGAGGCATTGGAAGGCAAACTGGCCCAAGCGCGCAAAGGTCTTGAAAAACCGTTGGAAGATGCCGAGTTTGAAGATATCCGCAATATGATGAAAGCAATGGATATTCAGGGTAAGGCGACAGCTTTCGGCCGGGAGAAGCTGAGCGGTTTGCAGCAAAAAGACGCCAAGGAAACAATGCTGGAAGCGGCCAAGATGAAAGCGATGAAAAAGCTTGCCAATAAGGAAGGCGGCGTTTCGGGAGAAGACTGGAAATCGGCTTTGAAAGAGAGTTTGAGTGAAGTCTTGCTGGAAACTTATACGGCAGACCAGATTTCCAAGGGGAATACCAATCAGGATAAAATTGCCAAGGGTTTCGGTAAGCTTGCCGAGGTTGGACGCAAGGGCAAAAGCGTTAAGGTCAACGCCGACAGCGTTGCCGGAATGGCGGCTGCGGTTTATTTGACCAACAGCACTTATGCAGCCCGTTTGGGGCAACTTTACGGCGCGAATAACGAAGGTGTCGGCAAGTTTGCCTCGAAGGTTAAAGATATTGATGCCAAGTGGAACCGGCGGTATGGCGAGAATTACACCTTGGCCAAGAACGGATTGAAGCAGTTGGGCATGAGCGCTATCGGGTTTGCCAAGTTTTATGCTCTCGGCGAAGTGGCAAAGATGTGCGGCCCAATAGGAATGGCCGGGTTGGGCGTTTATCGGATGAGCAAGAGTATTCAGGGAATGTCTAAGACTTATAAGGCGATGAAAGAACAAGACAAGAATTTGACTTTTGGAAAATTCATCCGTTCCAAAGAAGGTATGCTGGGAGCCGCCGGGGTGGCTTTGTCGGCAGTTTCGGCGGTAATACCCGGTATGAGCGGGGCCGAAAACCTGGGGCATGCCGCGCAGATTTTGCGGTATGGGCAGAGTTTGGCCGGAATGGGGCTGGCGCTGGGGCCAAAAGTCGGCGCCGTGTTGGCTTCGCCGAAAGGAAAACGCAAAGCGGCGGCGGTTGCCCTCGGAGTGGCGGCGGCCGGATTTTTGACTTCCTGTATGATGCGCGGCGGCGGGGCAGAAGAAGAAAGCGTTGAAACGCCGAAAGAGCAGCCGGTGGGGAAAACGGTTGACGCCGCTTTTGATGAAAATGACATGTCGGCGGTTTATGGGCATAATCCGAATCAGGCAGCGTTTGAGCGCGGCGAATTTGATGCCGAGAACCGAATGGCGGGGATTGCCAGAGTGGCAGAAGAAGCCGAGAATCGGACAAATGAGATTGTTGCGGAAGCGGAAAAAGCAGACGCTGATGTGCATATAAACGCAACATCTATGGAAACGCCGTCGAATGTTCATGACGATCAATCCGCTTATAACGACGCAGCTTCATCAGATGTTCGCAATATTACGATGGACGGTGTTATGATGGATTATACCATTAATGCGGACGGTGTTGTGCAGCCGGTCGGTGTTGCAGGGCTGGAGGCTGATAATAATGAGCTTTTGACTGCAAAAATGCTGGCGAGCCTGCAGCCGGATGAGAACGGAACTTATTCGGTTCCGGGAGAATATGGTATGGTTCACAGCGGCAGCCCGGAAAAACTGGGAGATGATTTGGAGCAGTATTCGCTTCCGAATTTGAAAATACATGAGGCGGTTTATACGGATTTGGTTGAACGGCAGAATATGGGAATCGAATTGTCCGAAGGCGAGCAAAAGTTTATGTCGGGGCATGAAGCAGATTTGAAAAAGTGGGGGCTGAGCCATGACGACTTTGGCTATATGGGAGACTATGCCCCGCATGAGGACACGCCGGAGCAGATTAATCTGGTGGAAGAAGAGGCGGTTCGTTCGGCGGCAGAAAATACCGAAGGCAAGAGCGATATGCAGGAAACGGCGGAAACTCTGGCTGAAACACAACAAATCGGCGGAGTGCAGATTATGTCCGAGACGGTTGACGGGGTGCAGAAGATTAATGCCGTCATAACCGAGCCGAATATGGAATTGCGTCAGGCAATGATTGAAGAAGCCAAAATGCAGGATGCCGAGAAAGGCATTACCGGAAACCAGTCCAGTTTCCATCGGGATCAGGCGATTAGCAATGCCAATGATCTGCAGACGAGAGCAGCGGTTTGCGTCTATCTGCAACAGCAGAATCCTGACGGGAATTTTTCGGAAGAAGAGGCCTCTTTGATAAAATCGACAGAAGCCGAGCTGGCAAAATACGGTTTTGCGCTGGACAATGAATCTGCAAACCAGTCGCAGCAAAATGAACCTGCGCAGCAGACAACGGAAACAGGCAGCAAAGCTGATGAATTACGCGCCAGAATACATCAGAATCAAGTGGAGCGTGAGGCAAATAATCAGCAGTTGTCCGGGGCTGAACGACAGGCTTATGTAAATGAACAGCTGGGCGGCAATGAAGCCAAGGCAAATGCTTATCAGGATGATATTTATTATAAGCCAGGCCGAGGGGGCGGACGGGCTTAATCCGAAACAGGCGTAACAAAAAAACGCTCCGTTTTTGCCGGCGGAGCGTTTGTTTTTTTTAGCGAATATATTCGATGATTTCGGAACGGATTTCCGGTTTGTCGGGGCTGACAGCAACGGCCCGGCGGATTTCCGCCGCGGCGCGGGT
>UQFU01000008.1 GCA_900540425.1 uncultured Alphaproteobacteria bacterium | reverse complement strand
CAGCCGATCTTATTGATTTCAAAATCGTCGTCGTCGAATTTTCCGATAACGTCGAAAGCAACAGCGGAGAAACCATAACCCGCCTTCTCAATGAAAAAGAAGGAATTTCCGCCAGTTATTATGATGCCCCCTTTCCTAAAACCTTTCTCAATCTTGAAAGCCGGACGCTTTTTGACCTGATTGACCGGGGGCAGGCGCTGCTTGACCGAACCCGGGCGGACGTGCTTGTCTGGGGATACCGCGAAGGGGACAAAATCAGGCTGAACTTTCAAACCGAACAACAATATGAAAACGAAGACTGCGCCTTCGTTTCCCTGCTTGACAGCCTTTACGTCCCGGCAGAAACCTTCGGCAGCGGCAACCACCTGCCCTATGCCGTCGGCAATCTGATTTACGGAGCCGTTGTCAGCTCTCTGAATGCTTTTTCCAAAGAGAAAAAAATCCAAAAACGCTACCTTTTGAAAAAAATCATCAGCCAGCTTTCAAAAGACGATTCGGCCAAAAGCCTGTCTATAGATTACTTGCCCTATATTATGAATTTCCTCGGCATTATTTATCTCAGCTATTGCTACGACAACCACCAGGAAAAAGATTTCAAAATCGTCAAAAACCTCTTTGACACGGCACTCAAGCATCAGGATCTGATAAAAAACCCCATTCACCTCGGCTGCATCTATTACCACCTCGGACAGCTTTACGATACCGCAACCCAAAATATGCTCCGCCGTCCAACGTCATATTACCGCGATGCCATCACCTTTTACCGTCAGGCGCAGAAACACCTGAGTAAATACAACTATCCCTATGACTACGGCTATATTTCCTACAAGCTGTCGCTGCTGTTCTTCAATTACTGGAAACAAAAAAACGATATTCAGGCTTTGCGCGACGCTGTTTTTCAACTCCGCGAAGCCGAAAAAATTTATACTTATGCCCTATTCCCGGAATTCTGGGCGGAACTCCAGGGACGGCTTGGCTATTTGCTGTCGTTGCTGGGCAGTTTTACCAAAAGTGAAGAAATTTGCGAATTGGCCATCGCCAGTTATAAAAACCGCCAAAAAGTCATCACCGAACGGCGCGATCCTCTCGCCTGGGCCAAAATACAGGAAGAAATCGGCGAAATCTATTACCGCCTTGGCAAAGAATCCGCCGACAAAGACCTGTTGGAAGAAGCATTGGAATATTTCCATGATGCTCTATATATCTTTGAAAATTCCGAAAACGAAGATGAGGTCAAAAAGCTCAATACCGATATTGCCAAAGCCAGCCAGATATTGGCCTTGAGCAGATAGCAAAATATCATTTCCACCACAAGAAATTACAAAAAATTATAAGCGAGATCAACTTTCTGAGACCGATGAAAAGGGCTCTAACAATCAGCTAGACGAGCTTTTACCCGAAAATTGCGATATGTGAGCCGTATAATAAGAAATTAGGAATTTTGCGAACGAGCGTATATGGAAATACATAACCGGATAAAATATCCGACATTTCTGTATTAGACGACCACAGAGTGCGATTTTACCCGTCTTCAAGATGCAACAAAACCGATACGCTGATCATTGCCACAATCAGCGTCGGCGTCCACACCGCCAGCAAACCGGGAATATCCCCGTTGACACCGAAAGCATAAATCAGCTGCGACATAAAATAAACAATAAAACCCGTAGAAATCCCGCCGACAATCAAATACATCACACCGCCGCGGCGATTATTCGGGCGCAGGGCAAAAACCGCGGCCACCAAAACCATCGCGCAAAGCAAAAAAGGCGAAGCCAGCAGGGAAAGATAGCGCAGGCGGTGCTTTTGCGCCGAAAATCCCGACTTTTCATAAAAGTGAATCGTCCCCGGAAGATTCCAAAAAGAAATAGCTTCCGGCGGCACAAAATTTTCCTTAATCCGCTCAATCGTCAGTTCGGTCTTATACTTGACATTATTAACCGTCTTCACCGGCTTTCCGGCTTCAAAAACCCTCACGTCGGCCAGTTCAAACGCCTTTCCGTCAAGCGTCGCCGCAAAAGCCTGAATATTTTTCAAAAGTTCGGCATTGCGCCCCATTTCTAAAATCGTCACTTCCCGCATCAGCAGCTCGTCTTTTTCTTGGCGCACGGATTTGGCCTGCAAAACCAAGAACCGGTCAGCATCAATCGCTTCGCGCAGCCACAGACCTTTTTCCGAAAACAACACCGCTTTGGGATTTCGGGTCTTAAAACGATAATCAAGCGTTTCGTATATCTCATTCATCCGCGCCGAAATCGGATTGATAACCGCCACATTGATTACGCCGATAATAAAAGTCGTCAACAGCACCGGCGCCAAAAATCCCCAAATCGACACTCCCGCCGCCCGGATAATCACAAACTCATTGCTCTTGCTGACTTTCCAAAAGGTTATCATCGCCGCAATCATCATCACGAACGGAAAAACCAACTCCAGCGTCTTGGGCAGCTTCATCAGGGCCATTTCCATCACAAAACCGAAACCGGCATCATCGCGCCCGGAAGTCCGCCGCAGCAGTTCCACCACCTCAAACAGCAGCACAATACCCATTACCATCAGCAAAACGCCGAGAAAATTAAACAGCAGCTGTTTGCTCAAATATTTTCCTAAAATAGATTTTGGGCTCATTTTTCCAATCCGAATTAAACTGACACTACGATAATCAAAAAACCCTCATTTGGCAAGCTTATTATCCGAACCGCGTCCGGCCTGAAACAGCTTAAGGATTTCCGGGGCGTCCTGCTTGGCCTCAATAACCTCTTTGCGGATTTTGCGGTTGCGTGCAAACAGTTCGAATAACTTGTCGCCTTCGTCCCAGCGGATATTGCGCTCCAACGCAATCAGATCCTCGACAAAACGCTGGATTAATTCCAGAATGGTGGTTTTGTTATTGAGCAGAATATCGCGCCACATCGTCGGATCAGAACCGGCAATCCGGGTAAAATCCCGAAACCCCGAAGCGGAATACTTAATAATCTCCTGCTGCTCATACCCCTCCAAATCGGCGACTGTTCCGACTATCGAAAAGGCAATCAAATGCGGCAGATGCGAAACCGCCGCCATAACCTTGTCATGATGTTCGGCACTCATAAAATCGATTCGCATTTTGGCGCTGCGCCACATTTCGGTAATTTTCTCCACCGCTTCGGCCGGAACGCCGGCCTCCGGCGTCAAAATACACCAACGCCCTTCAAACAGTTCGTAAAAACCGGCTTCCGGCCCGGACTTTTCCGTACCGGCTACCGGATGCCCCGGCACATAAACAATTCCGCTGCCCTTAGGAATATTGGGCAGAATTTCCTCCATGGCAAATTTCTTGATCGACCCCACGTCGGTAATAATTGCCCCGGACTTCAACCCCGGAACAATTTCCTTAGTCAAAGCGCCATACGCGCCGACCGGCGTTGCCAGAACCGTCAAATCGGCTCCACGGCATGCCGCTGCCGCCGTTTGGGCAAAACTGTCGGCAACGCCAAGCTCCAATGCCTTTTTCATATAATCGTGATTCGCGTCAAATACCGAAATCTCTTCGCACAAACCGTCCTGCTTCAGAACCCGGGCCAAAGAAGAGCCGATAAGCCCGATGCCGACAATCGCAACTTTTTTAAATATCGCCAATTTCATAAACCTCAGTCAAAATATCCGAGCGAAAGATAACGCTCTGCCGCATCGGGCATAATAACGACAATGTTCTTGCCTTTCATTTCTTCGCGCCGGCCGACTTCCAACGCCGCGCTCAATGCCGCCCCGGCCGAAATGCCGATTGCCAGCCCCTCAACCTTGGCTGCTTCCTTGGCCGCCGCAACCGCCGCCTCGTCCCGAATATCCAACACTTCGTCAACCAGTTTCGGATCATAAAACTTGGGTACAAACCCGGCTCCGATTCCCGGAATTTTATGCGCTCCCGCCTCACCGCCGCTCAAAACCGGACTGGCAGCCGGCTCCACCGCAACCACATACAAATCGGGATTATACGTCCGCAAGGTTGAGGCAATACCGGTCAGCGTCCCGGAAGTTCCGACCGCCGAAACCAAAACATCGACCGCCCCGCCGGTGTCTTCAAAAATTTCAATACTGGTGCCGAAACGGTGTGCATCGGGATTAGCCTCATTAACAAACTGTCCCAGCAACAAAACGTTGGGATTCTTTTCCGCCAGCAAATCCGCCTTGGCAATCGCCCCGCGCATGCCGTCTTCGGCCGGTGTCAAAATAACTTCGGCTCCCAAATGCCGCATCAGCAAAATTCGTTCTTTGGTCATATTTTCCGGCATGGTAATAACCAGCTTGTAACCTTTTGCCGCGCAAACCGCCGCCAAACCGATGCCGGTATTCCCCGAGGTTGCTTCCACAAAAACCGTTTCCGCCTTTACTTTGCCGCTTTTCTCCGCCGCTTCGATCATTTTAAGCGCTACCCGGTCCTTAACCGAAAACGCCGGATTATAAAACTCGCACTTGGCCAGAATATGAGCCTTGATTTTATGCTTTTTTGCCAGCCGCGAAAGTTTGACCAGCGGCGTCTTTCCGACCAGTTCGGTAATTGAATTGTAAATTTTTGTCATTCCTGATCCTTCTGCCTTGTTTATAATCCGCAAAATATACTTTAATAACTACCAAGTCTTGATTATTATTACAATAAAATTAAGGAATAAAGCACAAAAAATGAAAAAAGCCCTTTTTATCATCTTAAGCCTGATTTTTTCGGTTCCGGAAGTTTCGGCCAACAGCCTTGACGAGCTTTACCGCGACCTGATAAAATCCGACAATGAAGGATATTTGCCGCTGTTTGTAAAAAACCGCAAAGTCCCCGACATTCTTACCGATGATAAAATCCCGACCGAAGAAGTCATGCCCGCCCCCGCAGCAGTTACTGCCGAACCCTCCGAAATCAGCTTTACGGATCCGCGCAAACAACAGGAAGAAGCGATTAAAGCCGATATTCTGGCATGGGAAAATACCATTAAAGCTGTCCGCGAAAACCGGGTTACGCCGATTGAGCTTGAAGAAATCACCAAACGCGCCGAACAAAACAATCCCCGCGCCATAGAAATTTATGCCTGGATGACCACCAAAGGCGTCGGCGTCCGGCAAGATTTAATCAAAGCCTTTCTGCTTTATCAAAAAGCCGCCAAACTCGGCGTGCTAAACGCCGAAAACAATGCCGCCCAAATCTACCGGGTGCTTTCTCCCGACGAACGGGCCGCTCTGGCCAAAAATTCTTAGCTGCGGGCCGCCTTGTCCTCTTCCGCTTCCTTCATCAGTTCTTTTACAAAACGCTTCAAACCGACTTGACGGACTCTCTTCATGCGCTCGCAGGAAATAATCTTCTGAACTTTTTTGATTGTCTCTTCCAAATCAACATTGACAATGACATAATCAAACTCGTCCCAATGGATAATCTTGTCCAGAATAATTCCCATGCGTTTTTCAATCACCTCCTGAGAGTCGGTGCCGCGGTTCTCCAGCCGGCGGCGCAGCTCCTTAATCGAAGGCGGCAGCAGATAAATCGTTACCACGTCGTCTCCGGCCTTTTCCCTCATCTCTCTGGCACCGGCCCAGTCAATGTCAAACAAGACGTCCTGACCGACATTAATAAAGCTGTCCACTTCCGAACGCAGGGTACCGTAACGCGCCGAATATTGAGATTCGACATGTTCATAAAAAGCGTCCTGCGCCAAAAACTGATCATACTGTTCATCGGTCACAAAAATATAATCAACGCCGTCAACTTCGCCCGGACGTTTCTGCCGGGTCGTCACCGAAACCGAAAACTTAATATTCGGATCACGGGCCAAAAGCTCTTTGACCACGGCGCTCTTCCCGGTTCCCGAAGGCGCCTCAATAATAAACATTGCCCCTTTGCGCACTCGCTTGAGATTATCAATAATTTCATCCATAACACACCTCACTCAATATTTTGGACTTGTTCTCTGAATTGTTCAATCAGCGCCTTAAGCTCCATGCCGCAGTTGGTCAGCCCGATATCGCCTGATTTTGAACAAACGGTATTGGTTTCGCGGTTCAGCTCCTGACACAGGAAGTCAAGGCGCCGCCCGACAGCGCCGCCGCCGTTCAAAAGTTCTCCCGCGGTCTTGATATGCGCTTTCAACCGGTCGATTTCTTCGCGAATATCCGCTTTTGTCACATACAAAACAACTTCTTGCGCCAGCCGCTCCTCGCTGATTTGGTTTGAAGGTTCCAGCAAAAGAGCCACCTGCTGTTGCAGTTTTTCTTTCAAGCGGACGGGCATTGCGTCTGCAATCTGCTCCGCCCGAACGACAACTTCGTTAATTTTAAAAATGATTTCCCGTAATGCCGCCGTAATTTTTTCGCCTTCGGCCTGACGATCCTGCTGCAAAGCCTCTCCCGCCTGGGCAAAAGTTTCCAAAATCTCCGATTGCAGCTCGGCCATTTCCCGCTCGTCCAGACGATTTTCCTCCAGCTCTGCCACGCCCCTGATGCCTAACAGTTCCGCCGGATTCGGCTTCTGCATCAGTTCCGGATTTTCCTGATACATCATCACCGCCTGACGAATAATTTTTTGCAGCAGCTGTTCATTGATTTTCAGTTCCGGTTCGCTGTTTGACGCCGTAATTTCCAGCGAGGCATAAACATTTCCCCGCGACAAATATTCGCCGGCCAGATTCTTAACCGACTGGCTCATGCCGTCTAACCATACCGGCAGCTTGGTCTTGACCTCCAAATACTTGCCGTTCACCGACTTGACTTCCCAAAACCAGGAATAATCCGTTTCTCTGATCCGGAACGTACCGCCGGTACGTGCAAAACCGGTCATACTGGATATATACAAAATAACACTCCTCAAATCAGATTTTTTATATTATACTTTGGATTATAAAGACGAAACCTTAACTCAGGATTAAAAATGATAAAAAATGCGGAAAATATCTTAATCACCGGCGCCAGCAGCGGCATTGGCCGGGCATTAGCCGTTTATTACGCCCGTAACGGCGCCAAAAACCTTTTTATCTGCGGACGCAACTTTGAACGTCTTACCGAAGTCCAAAACGAATGTCTCCAATACGGCGCCTCCATTTATCCCTGCGTCATAGACGTAACCAACCGCAGCGCCATTAAGAATTGGATTTCCATGTGCAACCAGAATGCGCCGCTGCATTTGGTCATTGCCAACGCCGGCGTCGCTACTCTGCAAGAAACCGACGAAAATATCTATAATACATTCAATACCAATATTAACGGCGTGGTTAATAGCGTCCTTCCGGCCATAGAGATTTACCGCAGCCGCGACAAGTCCGAAGACAAGCGCAAAGCCATTGCCATCATCAGTTCCATCGCCGGTTATCACGGACTGCCGAGCTGCCCCTCGTACAGCGCCTCCAAAGCCTGCGTCAAAGCTTGGGGCGAAGCGCTGCGCGGCGACTTGCGCCGTGACAAAATCAAAGTCAGCGTCATCTGCCCGGGTTTTGTCCGTTCCCGCATTACAGACCAAAACACTTGTCCGATGCCCTTCTTTTGGGAAACCGATAAAGCGGCAGCCGTCATTGCCCAACAAATTGACCGGAATGTCGGATTAATTGCTTTCCCCTGGCCGGTCAGATTTGCCGCTTGGTTCATGTCAGTCTTGCCCAACCGGATAAGCGAATTCATCTATAACCGCTTGCCGCATAAGGTCTAAAAACTTGTCCAACACCAATAACCGTGCCCCGAATACTATCCGGGGCTTTTTTTAGCCTACCCTCTCGCAAAAAATTCCCCTTGCATTTTGCCGGATTTGCATTAATCTTGTTTCTGCATCCGGGAGAGCCGGATGCGGAGTGTAGCAACTCCTTAAGAGAAAAGAACAACTCCTTTTATGGGGAGCTGGGGATATAAGCATATTTATATGTCGAATAACCCAGGCTGTTCTCTTACAGTTGCTAACTCCCCTCCTCAAAGGCTTTTGAGGAGGTTTCTTTTTAACCGGAAACCTAAAGGGAGTTTAGAACCATGACCAAAAAAAATCACGCCCGGCAGCAAAGCCTGCGCCATTTTCGCCATAGCCTCGGCAACCGGCTGCGGCAAATCAGAACCAACTGCAAATTAAACATCGCCGAAGCCGCCAAATTGTTAGGACGTTCTCAAGAATACCTCATTGCCCTCGAAAGCGGAAACTTTGCCAATCTCGAATTGTCTTTCCTCCACTATGTCGCCTACAAATACCAATACAAAATAAGCGTTAAACTTAAGAAAAAAGAAATAACATAACGCTTCAGCACACACTTTCTCACAATACTATCACCCCGCCCTCTCTTCTCTCTGTCATGCCGGATTTAATCTGGCATCCAGGTTTACAAAAAGGCTGATTCATCGACCTGGACTCCGGTTCGGAGGCCGGAGTGACAGATGTGGGGAAAGAGGTGACGGTTATCTTAATACGAGTTTTGGTGTAAAAACTCACCTAGTGGAATTAGTAGAGTGATTTCTAGGGGCGAAACAAACCCTAGCGTATATAGAAATACGTGGGTTTGTTGAGTTCCCCGTAAAATCGCTCTAATAAACCGCTAGACGATCTTTTATTAAAAGTTCAAGATTTGAGGATTATAACGCGGAAAACAAAACGGTCAAAATTTTAGCGTATATAGAAATACGTGAATTTTGACCGTTCCGCAGTTTTTCGCGTTAGAAGTCCAAATACTGAACTCTTAATTAGATCATTGCCATACCGCCATTAATATTAATCGTCTGGCCGGTAATATATTGGGCTTCGTCAGATGCCAGGAAAGCAACAACATTGGCAATATCCTGCGCTTCGCCAAGCTTGCCTTCAGGAATCTTTGCCAACAATGCAGCCTTGACGTCTTCCGGAAGAACATCGGTCATTGGCGTGCGGATAAAACCCGGAGCAATCGAGTTAACGGTAATTCCGCGGGAACCGACCTCCTGAGCCAAACACTTGTTCATGGCAATCATACCGGCCTTAGAAGCGGAATAATTGGCCTGACCGGCATTACCGGTAACACCGACAACCGAAGCAATGCCGATAATACGGCCAAAATGGCGTTTCATCATGCCGCGAACGGCTGCTTTTGCCAGTTTGAAACCGGCAGAAAGGTTAACGTCAAGAACCAACTGCCAATCTTCGTCGCTCATGCGGATAAAGAGATTGTCGCGGGTCAAACCGGCATTGTTGACCAAAATATCAATACGGCCGAGTTTTTCTTCCACATTCTTAACCAGATTCTTAACATCTTCCGGATTGGTCAGATTAGCAACAAAAACTTCAACATTGCCGCCCAGCTCGGCTTTGAGTTTTTCCATCGGTTCCGCACGCATGTCGGTCAGAGCCAAAACTGCACCCTGAGCATGCAGGGTACGGGCAATCTTATCGCCTAAACCGCCGGCAGCACCGGTAATCAAAGCAACTTTTCCATCAAGTCTAAACATATTTTATCTCCAATTAAGTTAATTACAAGCTGTTAGCCAGCATTTCGATTTCCGCGGCCGAACCGGCGGAAACCGCTTTCATTTCCTTATCGCTTCTTTTAACAATACCCGAAAGTACTTTTCCGGCGCCAAGCTCAACCACATCGGTTACGCCTTGCTCTTTCAGATACAAAACCGTTTCGCGCCAGCGAACCGAACCGGTCACCTGCTTAATCAGATTTTGCACAATTTCTTTTTCATCGTCAACAGCATAAGCCAAAACATTTGAAATCAGCGGAATTTCGGGCTTATGGGATTCAACTTTTCCCAAAGCGTCGGCCATAACCAAAGCGGCCGGTTCCATCAGGGGACTGTGGAACGGGGCGCTGACCGGAAGTTTGATACAACGTTTGGCGCCAAATTCGGGAGCCAGCTCCACCGCCCGGTCAATCGCTTCCATATGCCCGCTCAACACCACCTGCCCATCGGCATTGTCATTGGCGGCCACGCAAATGTTTCCGCCCTCGGCGCAAGCCTCGGCCAAAGCCTCGACATCTTTGAAAGAAACGCCCAAAACGGCGGCCATTCCGCCCAGTCCGACCGGAACTGCCTGCTGCATCGCTTCACCGCGAATACGCAGCAAACGAGCCGTATCAGCCAGAGAGAACACTCCGGCGGCACAGGCTGCCGAATACTCGCCCAGCGAATGCCCGGCCACAAACGCGGCCCTGTCTTTGAGTTTAATTCCGAATTCTTTTTCCAAAACCCTGACAACCGCCATTGAATGAGCCATCAAAGCCGGCTGCGCATTGGCGGTCAGCGTCAGTTCGCTTTCCGGCCCTTCGCACATAATCTTAAACAAATCTTGGGAAAGAGCGTCATTAACTTCCTGAAATACTTCCTTAGCCGGCTTAAAAGTTTCGGCTAATTCTTTTCCCATGCCCACGAACTGGGAGCCCTGGCCCGGGAATACAAAAGCATATTTCATCCATACCTCTTTTTTATTATTAACATTCGATTAATCAATATCTATTATTGTGTTAAAGTCAAGACAAAAACCAAGCTTATGCGACGCAAAGGAGTATCCGCCAATGTTTGAACTGGTTCCCGGACTGGCAAAAAAAATTCCGGTCACAGAATTGAAATTATGCAAAGTCCTGTTTGAAAATAACCGTTTTTACCCCTGGATTTTTCTGGTTCCCAAACGCGAAAACGCCAAAAATATGACCTTTTTATCTATGGAGGACCGCCTTCAGCTGATGCGCGAAATGGCGCTGTGCGAAAAGGTGATGACAGAGCTTTTTCCCCACGACCAAACCAATGTGGCCATGATCGGCAACAAAACTCCGCAGCTGCATGTCCACATCCTCTGCCGCAAAGAAGGCGACCCCGACTGGCCGACCACCGTCTGGAACAATCATTCCGAACCCTATCCGGCAGACGAAGCCGAAAAAACCGCCGCCAGCATTAAAAATGCGATCGAGCAGGAAAAATCCAAGCCGGAATATGCGCAAAATTAAACATTTCTTGAGAAATTAGCGGCTATAATCACCTCCAATCTGGATATGGAACAAAAAAAATGGCACGGACTAAAAACAAAAAAAGCTTAACCTTATTGCAAAAAATCACCCGCCGCAGTTTTGGCGCCTTGCTGATGCTGTTTTGCGGCCTGGTTTTGCTGAGCTGTTTTTTCTACCACTCTTCCGACAACAGCCTTACTGCCGCCGGACACGGCGAAATCAAAAATTACCTTGGCTTTTTCGGAGCTTCGGCAGCCGAAATCTGCCTGGTTTGGTTCGGGCTGGCGCTTCCGGTGTTTTTGGTTGCCCCGCTTTCTTGGGGATATGATATTTTCCGGTTGCGCGGCTTTCCGCACAAATACATCAGAATTTTTGCCTTTTTGAGCGGAACCGTCTTTTTTGCCGCTTTTTTGGGGCTGCTGCCGCAATATTTCGGCGTTTTCCAGCCGGGCGGCAATATCGGGAAATTTTTCGCCCGGCAGTTTTTGACCCTTTTCAGCAATGTTTACGTTTACGCTTACGGCAAACACATTCTTGCGGCAATCTTCTTTATCTTAAGCTTGCTGGCTTTTGACCTCGCCGCCGGCATCACTTTCCGCAACTGGTTCAATGCCTCCCGCAAAGTCTGCCGCGGTGCCAAAATCGCCGTCGTTTGGCTGTGGAATGCTCTCAAAACCGTCTTCAACTTCCGCCGCGGTGCCGACAACGAAAAACCCTCCCGCATCGCCAAAACCAAAACGCCGCGCGAACGCAAAGAACCCAAACTTAAAGAAGACAAACCGGCCGAAAACAAAAAAACCGCAGCCAAAGAAAAAACCGAAAAACTGCCGGTTGACCGTTCCGGCCCCGATGATAATTATCAATACCCCGGCGTTGATATCCTGACCAAACCCAAATCGTACAACGCCAACCACATGAACGAAAAAGAACTGGAAAAAATCGCCGGCGACTTGGAAAACGTTTTGCAGGAATTCGGCGTTAACGGCAAAATCGTCAAAATCCGCCCCGGCCCGGTCGTTACCCTCTATGAGCTTGAACCCGCCCCCGGCACCAAAACCGCCCGCGTCATCGGACTGGCCGACGATATTGCCCGCTCCATGAGCGCCGTTTCGGTGCGCATTGCCGTTGTTCCCGGCAGCAATACCATCGGCATCGAAATGCCGAACCCCACCCGCGAAATCGTCTACTTCCGCGAACTCATCGACACCGACGAATTCCGCAATGCCAAAGGCGCCCTCACCGTTACGCTCGGTAAAGACATCGGCGGCCGCAACATCTATGCCGACCTCGCCAAAATGCCGCACCTTCTGGTCGCCGGCACAACCGGTTCCGGTAAATCCGTCGGCGTCAATACCATGATTGTCTCCCTGCTTTACAAAATGCGCCCCGATGAATGCAAACTGATTATGATTGACCCCAAAATGCTTGAATTTTCAGTCTATAACGGCATTCCCCACCTTCTGACCCCGGTCATTACCGACCCGGCCAAAGCGGTTATCGGGCTCAAATGGGCGGTTAAGGAAATGGAAGACCGCTACCGCGCCATGGCACAGCTGAATGTCCGCAACATCTCCGGCTATAATCAAAAGCTGAAAGAACTCAAAGCCAGCGGCCAAACTGTCAAACGGACGGTCCAGACCGGATTCGACATGGAAACCGGCAAGCCGATTTATGAAGAACAGGAGCTTGACCTCACGCCGCTGCCCTATATTGTGATTATCGTCGATGAAATGGCCGATTTAATGTTAGTTGCCGGCAAAGATGTCGAAGCCGCCATTCAGCGCCTCGCCCAAATGGCGCGCGCCGCCGGGCTGCACCTGATTATGTCTACCCAGCGTCCTTCCGTCGACGTCATCACCGGCACAATCAAAGCCAATTTCCCGACCCGCATCAGTTTTCAGGTAACCTCAAAAATCGACAGCCGTACCATTTTGGGCGAACAAGGCGCCGAACAGCTGCTCGGCATGGGCGATATGCTTTACATGCCGGCCGGCCAACGCCCAACCCGTATCCATGCCGGCTATATCAAAGATCCGGAAATTGAGGAAATCGTCGAATTTCTGAAATCGCAAAAAGAACCGGAGTATGTTGAAGGCGTCACCGAAGGCGAGTTGAACGAAAAAGATTCCGGTACTGTTTTTGACAAAGGCGACTTTGGCAGCGGCAGCGATGAAGACTTGTATGCTCAGGCAGTTGCCATTGTTCAGGCCGACAAAAAAGCTTCCACCAGTTACATTCAGCGCAAACTCCGCATTGGTTACAACCGCGCTGCCTCACTGATTGACAAGATGGAAGCCGAAGGCATTATCAGCGCCGCTGACCATGTCGGACGCCGCGAAGTGCTGTAATTCTCAACGGTCATAAGCGGCAGACCTTAGTTTTGCCGCCTGTAGGGATGTTCCGTTTTTTTGCACCGGAGCTGATGAAGCCGCGCTTAAGCGGCCGCTTTTTTCCAACAGCAGTTTTTTCAGATTTGCCGAATTGCTTTCAGCGGTTTTAACTGATGCGGAAGCCGCTACCGATTTTTCGATTGGAAACACGTTTTCGACCGCCGGATTTTCCGAAGCAGCAGCTTGCTGCCAACCCTGCGGCTGGTTTGACATTTTCTCCGCTGCCGAAATAACCGTCTCCGCCGCCGGCTTAACTGCCGCCTCCTGAACTTGCTCATCCCGACGCCGCTGTTCTTCCCACTTTTTCTGGGCAATATTTTCGCCCATATTGCGAACTTGCTGCCATTCTGCCAGCTTAGCTGCATCATTCACCAACCTCTCGCCGTTGGAGAACATGACCCCCAAACCGACGTCTTTGCAGCCCGAATACCGCATAGCTTCGGCAACTTCCGGATTCGCCGTCACCAGATAAACGTCTTCTTTGGCAAAATAAACCGCCGTTAGCCCGTTATTCTGCCCCATAATCTTATCAGTACCGGCCTCTTGAGCTCCTTTCTGATTATGCAGATATGCATCAACCTTGCGAAGAGAATCTGTCCCATAGCCGGTTTCCAGATTTTTGTCTTCGGACGAAAACAACATATAGCTTCCTTTGGCAATGCCATGTTTTGCCATTTCGGCATCGACCTGTTCACGAGGAGAAAGTTTGGGCTGCGGGACAGCCGCCTCCTGAACTTGCGCCTGTGCTGAGCTTTCTTTCACAATCGGTTCTTGAGCTTGCTCTTGAGAGGCCCGCATTTCCTGCTCTTTTACAAACGGCTCCTGAAACTGCTCTACCGGTTTTTCATCCATAAACCTGACTGGCTCCTTGTTTTTAACAGCTTCCCGCTCTTGTTTTTCCATTTCGGCAACTTTTTCAGCATATTTCTCCACCGGCTGCTTGGATAATACCGACATAGCCTCCTGATACAGCGGATTTCCCCGATTGTAATAATAACTGTGGCCAATCTCATCCATTAACTGATTAAACTCTTTAGCAAATTTCCTTTTCTTAATCCCTAGAAAATCATTCGAAACTGTATGAGCTGAAATCAAAACATCGCGGTTTTGAACATCATCCAAAGCCTGCGGATTTTTAACCATCGTTTCCAGCAAAGTTTCCTTAAATACCGGATCCAACTGATACTTCTCGGCAAACTGATTAATTTTTTCTACTTTTCTCCTCACCGGATACATAGCAAACCCATAACCCTTCTTTTCACCAACCAACCCGGAAGTAACTTCTTTTTGCGAATCTTGCTGCTTCTCCCGAATCATCCGCTGCAGTTCACTATTTTTCGGCATAGCCTGAATCAGCCTTTCAAAATACGGATTCCCTTTGCTTTCCGTTATAATCTTACCTACCGATTCCAGTTCTTTCTTAATAACTCTTTTTTCAAAGGAATTTTTCCCCAAAACATCTGCCCAAACCCCGATTGAGCAATCTGGCAGCCCTGCTCGCTGCATCTGTTCACCCAAACTTAAAACAATATAATTTCCCGGATATTTTTTATCCAGCAAACCAATCTTAGTCTGTATCCGCTCATATTCTTTTAAGGCCGTCAGCTCCGGATTACCGTAATCCACCCGCTTAGCTGCAAACTTTTCTACTTTTTTATTCTGCGCTGCCACTAACCTTTTATGCTTAAAAATTGACTTAATTTTCCTCGCCACACCGCCTTCTTGTAACAATTCAACGTAAACCAAAGGCATCTGCACCAAAGATTTTAAGGTATCGCCCCGCCAGCCTTTTTCCTGAGCGGTATGGCCGTCTAAAACATTATATTCAAAAAAAGACTTCAGCGTCCGCGGCGAATAAGCGTTTTTCACCACCACCTCTTCGCACAGCCGCGCCAGTTTCTCATCTTTCAACACCCCGTTCTCATCAAAAAACTCTCCTTGCCGCCCTTCCTTGCAAATTTTCCAAATCGCCTTAATCATCGGTTTCATCACCGGTTTGGTCGCATAAAATTTGCTGCTATTTCCACCATCTGTACTATATTCCGTTTTACCGAAAGACAACGCCGCCATTGCATTCCTAGAAATTGCACTATTATAAGCCTGCGATGCTTGCCACAAAAAATCCCGCCGGTTTTCTGCCCGCAGCATCAACGCCGCATAGGCAAAAGTTTCCGAATGCATTTCCTTCAAGTAAGAATGATAATCCCACCGATTAAGCAGCCTGTCTTCTTTATCCTCGCCGTCTTTTAATCCTTTTTCCGCTGTTTCATACAAACGGTTCATCTTCTCATCATCAAACAAACCATACTTATGCTGCAGCGAATGCCCCAGCTCATGGTATTTTACATGATAATCTTTTGACGAAAGACTAAAAAAAGCGCTCCCGTAATTAATACCGCCGCCCCCACGGGTCGTCCCTCCGACATCAACTTCATATTCACCACCGGGCAACGGTTTCAAAATACCACGCTCCACCAGCTGTGCCTCCGCTTCTTTCGGCGCAATCTTTTGCAGTCGGCTCACTTCCGCAATCACCCGCTCATAATCATAATGAAACTCATTGTTAATGTTTTCGTTATGAATATCGTCATAAGAAAACACCGCTACACCGACTTTTTCGCCAATCGAACGGATATCTTTGTTAATGTCGCTTGCCTTAACCATTCCAGCCTCCTGCCTTCTTATACTTATTTTCAGAATATCATATTTTTCTGATCAAAACAACTCATTTTTTGTCAAAACAACATAACAAATGCGTGCAATTTTTTGTCTTGATTTTTAGCTTCACAATGATATCTTACAAACTAGAGAATCTTATTGTTTCATCAAATTACAAATTTAATAATTTTAGCTTATGTCAGAAAAAAAAGTTTCAAATTCGTTGCTGAGCAGCATCTTGCTTACCAGCAAAAGGCCTGAACATGTTCAAAAAGCCTATCAGAAATTAGCCGAAAAAATTCTCCTGAAAAAGGATTATGGCTTTGACGATTTCCGTTTTGTCGGTGAAGATACCGGCTTTTCAATTTTCGCCGGAAAAAATTCGCCGCAATTTGTTTTTGCCAACTTAGACAAACTGCTGACCGCCTTGCAAGATACGGTTTGCGATTCTGTCAGCCCTGAGGAAGTGGAAAGTTTTTTTACTTTTCTTGACCGGATTGAAAACCCTAACCGCAAAATGTCAACTTTGTTGCATGTATTTGCTCACGGAAAATTGCCGGTTTTAACCTGCACAGCCCTCTCGCACCTGCGGGAACTGCCAAAATTAAACCCCGAAAACGAGCATCTTCTGTTACAAAAAAGCATTTCCAATCCACTTCTGTGCCAAGAACTTTACCCGGCGCGGCTAAGCTTTTTGGATCCGGAACGCAACTATGGCGAAATACTGAAAAAAATCCACCTTGGAAATCCGCAACAAGATAAAATCGGCGTCTGGATTGTTATCAATTCCGGTAGGTTCTGTCCTGATGAGATGATCAAATATCTCAACTTGCGCAGCGAAATGTGCATTGACCAAACCCCGAAAACGGAGGAGATAACGATCACCGCTTTTGAAAATCTTTGCCGCAAACCTTGCGAAAACTTCAGCACGGTGCTTTTGCAAAAATTCATCAAAAGCCGAAACCTTTCTCCGGCAACGGACGTCAAAATTCTTAATGCGGTTTGCAGCCGCATCCAGGATAAGGCTTTGTTGGAGGAATACGGGCGCCTGTCGCTGCTGTGCGGACCGGAAGCCGTTCAAAAAACGCTGGAAGTCTTTAAGCAGCAAGGAGCAAACTGGCCGGAAGCCCAGATTTCTTTCTATGCCGAAGTCATAAAACGCCAGCCTCTGAAAATGCTTCCGGAAATGGCTTGCACCTATGCCCGTTTCACGCTAAAGAGCCTTTCGCTCCGGCAAAAAGAAGAATTGACAGCTTCTGGAGCCATCCCCAAACTGCTTAATGCACTCTCCGGGCTCTCCATCCCGCGGGAACAGCGCTCGGCCGCTGAAATCATTGACGAGATTATCCGTGTCCCGGAAATACTTCAGGCGCCGGTTTGGCAGCTTTTATTGGAAAAATGGCCACAGCATGCCCAAATCGGAATCAACCGCAGCAAATCAATCCAAACGCTGTTTTCGCTTCTGGATATGTTGATGGACTTCTATCCGCAGGACAATGCCTGTCGCGATTTTCTTGAAACCAAATACGATTTGATCGCCCATGCGGCCAAAAACATCCTGACACTTGATTCCCGCCAAGGCAGCCGGCTCGCCGATATTTTATACCGGCACAATCTGGCTGAGCTTCCGCAACTTCCGGGAGAAATTCGGAAATTTGTTGCAGAAATCAAAAAAGAAGATGAACTGTTTCGGGAATTTATGAACGATTTTGCCTAGGGCAGAATTTACTAAAAAGGCAGAGATTTTTCTCTGCCTTTTTTGTTTGTTCCGGAACCGGTTCCAATTGACGCTTAACCTAAAAAAGGTTAAATGCCGCTTTTTTTGTAAAAATATGAAAAAAATTGTTTTTTTATTAATAATTTTAGGTATAATCGCGACTATGAAAAAACTAAACGTCTACATAGTCAAACAAATCCTGGTCGGGTTCCTGCTGGTCGCTTTTTCGCTGATGTCAATCCTGTGGCTGACCCAGTCGCTGCGTTTTGTCAGCCTGATAACCAACAAAGGCATTCCTATCGGCATTTTTGTAGAAATGACATCATTGCTGATGCCGCGTCTGTTTGTGATTCTCTCGCCGATTTGCCTGTTTGTCTCTGTCTTGTTTGTTTATAACCGGATGCTGGCCGACCGCGAATTGGTTGTCATGCAGGCCGCCGGTATCAGCCCCTGGCAGAATTCCAAACCGGCGGTGTTCATGGGAATTATTTTGAGCTTGTTCATCATATATGTGCAAAATTTCGGCATTCCCGCTGCCGAAAAGGCTTTTAACGAACTTGAATGGCAGGTTAAGAACGACGTTTCGCACCTGATGTTTCGCGAAGGCGAATTTACCGAACTTCAAACCGGATTGACCGTTTTTATCACCGCCCACCACAAAGACGGCTCGGTTTCGGGGATTTTGATTAACGATGAACGAACCCCAAATGTCAAAATGACCGTATCCTCCGAACAGGGACGGATTGTCTATACCGAAAAAGGCCCGCGGATTATTCTCGTCAACGGCACCAGACAGGAAATCAACACCCTTAAAAAGCAATTTACCTCCCTTGCCTTTGACCGTTATTCCGTTGATTTCGGCCTCAGCGGCAAACAAAAAGAAAAAGACACCAGCGCCCGGGAACGCACTTTCAGCGAGCTGATGAACGCCGAACAAGACAATACGCTGGACGCCAAAGAAAAACGCAAATATATTGTTGAAGGCCACCGCCGAATTTTAACCCCTCTCTTTAACCTGTTGTTCGCTTTGCTCGGCTGTACCGGGCTTTTGGTAGGAAACTTCAACCGCCGTGGCCAAAGCCGGATTATCTCCGTCAGCATTATCAGTATGGTTCTGATTCAGGCGTTGGATCTCGCTTTTGGCAATATGGCCGCCAAAAAACTCAATCTTCTGCCTTTGCTCTATGCCAACCTGTTTATCCCTATGGCCATCTGTTTCTACCTTTTGCGTTTTTATCGTCGGGGAATGTTCGGGCGCCGCCGCAAACAGCCGGAGGAATTGACGAATGCATAAAACATCGGCTGTTTTGCTGTCAGTTTTTTTAATATCTTTTCCTGCAACTCCTGCCCTTTCAATCATAAACAAAGATGCGGGAAGCATAATCAAAAAAACGGCAGAAATTCCCTACAAAGCCGAAGTCGACCCCAAATTTGACGTAACTGGGTTTATGCCGGTTCAGCCGCAGAAAAAAAACGACAACGAAGAAGTCGAAATCCATTTCAGCGCCGACGAAATGGAAGACAATAAAGAACAACAAACCATTACAGCCCGCGGCAATGTAAATATTATCCGCGAAAACCTGACGCTCATTGCAGACAAGGTTATTTATAATCAGAAAGAAGACGTTGTCACAGCAGTCGACAACGTCATTCTGGTCGAAAAAGACGGCAGCGTCGTTTTCTCCGACTATCTGGAGCTGACCGACCAGATGACGGCCGGCAATATGACCAATATCAAAATCGTCATGAAGGACAAAACCCGGATTGCCGCCCAAAAAGCCCGCAAAATGTCCAATGACAACAAAGTCATGGAAAAGGTTGTTTATTCTCCCTGTGACGTCTGCCGCAACAGCGAACCGCTTTGGCAGTTGAAAGCCCGCAAAGTCAAACACGACGCCGCTTCAAAAAATATCAACTACAACGATGCCTTTTTGGAAATCAAAGGCATTCCGGTTTTCTATACGCCCTATTTCTCACACCCCGACCCGACCGTCAAACGGCGCTCGGGCTTTTTGACGCCGAGTTTTGGGGGTAACAGCTATCTGGGTGCCTCAGTTACGCCGCGGTATTTTTGGAATATCTCCGATCACGAAGACCTAACCTACTCGCCAATGATTACATCTGACCACGGCGTTGTTCAGGATGTACGTTATCGCAAATATTTCTACAACGGAGACATCAGCGCCAGCGGAACCTACATGAAAGACAAAGAAACCGACAAAGACCGCGGCAGTCTGTTTTTAACCGGGCGTTACGAACTGAATGATTATTGGGTTTCCGACCTGGACGTAAACTATGCCTCCGACCGCACGTACCTCAAAGACCTGTCGTTGCCCAAAGAAGACGATTCCTGGCTTAGCTCCAGCCTTAAGTTCCAGGGCTTTGACAACCGGAATTACGCCTCTGTCGAAGGCTATTACTACCAGTTTATCAGCAACGCTTTAAAAGAAATCGACAAACCTTACGTCGTCCCATACTTCAATTACGAAAATTACGGCAAAGTCGGCGAGTTTGGCGCTTACAACAAAACGACCGTCAATTCCGCCATCATTCACCGCGACGAAGAAAACAGCTCCCAGCGCCTGTCGATGATCAACTCCTGGAACCTGCCCTACACCAGCCCATACGGCGAAAAATACCGCATGGTTGCATCAGTAAAAACCGACCTTTATAATATCGACAACTATACCAACCAGTACGGCGAAAAATTTGATGGCGGCGTTGCCCGCGTTTTTCCGCAGTTAGGGGCAGAATGGCGTCTTCCGTTTATTCGTGCCACCGAAACCTCCCGCCAGATTTTGGAACCGACAATCGTTGCCGTTCTGGCTCCCAACGGCGGCAATAAAGAAAACGAAATTCCCAACGATGACAGTCAGGACGTTGAACTTGATGATACCAATATTCTGGATCTTGACCGCTATGCCGGTTATGACCGCAACGATACCGGCAGCCGCATCAGTTACGGATTCAACTGGAGCGCCTACGGCAACCGGACCGGCAGAACTTCGGCGTTTTTGGGGCAAAGTTATAACTTTTCCAAAGACGAAAGTTTCAGCCAGGACGACATGCAGGAAGGCTATTTCAGCGACTATGTCGGACGAATTAACGCCGCGCCAAGCCAATATCTTGATTTGGACTACCGGTTTAAGCTCGATAAAGACACCCTGGAACTCAAATACAGCGAATTGTCCAGCTCTATCGGCCCTCAGTTGCTAAAAGCCTATATTTCATATATCTATCTCAAAGGCGACGATAAAAATTATACCAGTAGATATCGCGAGCGTCAGGAATTATATACGGTTCTGCGTTCAAAGCTGACCCGTGACTGGTCAATCAGCATTTACAACCGTCAGGACTTGACCAAAAACGGCGGTTCTTTGGAACACGGCGGATCGTTGATTTACGAAGACGAATGCTTTGCCTTGTTCCTGAACGTCAGCCAGGACGATTCAACCGATCCCGATTACAAAGGGGACTTTAACTTCACAGCCAACTTCGTCCTCAAGACTTTGGGCGCGGCAGGCTCAAAATAATGCCGAAGCAAAGGAGAATGACC
Source organism: uncultured Alphaproteobacteria bacterium (assembly GCA_900540425.1). Taxonomy (GTDB): domain Bacteria; phylum Pseudomonadota; class Alphaproteobacteria; order RF32; family CAG-239; genus MGBC133411. Next base: position 15,982 of record UQFU01000008.1, on the reverse strand, counting down.
ATGAAATTGCGACTTTCCGTTTTAACACTTGCAGCTGCCGGACTATTTGCCTTTTATCCTTGGATTGCTGCGGCCGGAGCATTGAAAATTGCCGCCGTCGTCAATGATGAGATTATATCTACCCGCGATCTGCAAAACCGCGTCAACCTTTTTTTAATGACCACACAGATTCCGATGAACGCCCAAACCAAAAACATGATTTACAGCCGGGTGCTCAACAATGCCATTGAAGAAAAAATCAAACTTCAGGCCGCCGAAAAAGAAGATATCAAAATCACCCCTCAGGAACTCTCCGCTTCGGTAAAACAATTTGAAAAAAACAATAAAATCCCGGCCGGAAACCTGAAAAAAATTCTCGCCCAAAACAATGTTGACATGGATACTTTCGAAAGCCAGATGAAAGCCGACATGGCCTGGGTGCGTTTGGTTCGCCGCAAAATGTATTCCGATGCGCAGGTCACTCAGAAAGAGCTCGAAAAAGCCATGGCCGAAGCCAAAACAGACCTTTCCACGCCCAAATATTTCGTATCCGAAATCTATATCCGCAAAAAAGATGCCAAAGACCTTTCCGTCCTGGTCAACAACCTGCGTCAGGATCCGCGCTTTGAGCTTTACGCCATGCAGTTTTCACAAAGCCCGACCGCGGCTAACGGCGGCCGTCTCGGCTGGCTGAACAAAGGAAAACTTCCGGAAGCCATTGAGAAGAAGCTTGATAAAATGCACGAAGGCGAAATTTCCGACCCGATCCTATACGGAGAAGGCTATTACATTGTCCGGCTGGATAAAACCTTTGATCCCAAAACAGACAAGGCGGAAATGCCCGGAACCGAAGATATGCGCAAATTTTTGGAAAATCAGAAAATGGAAGAATTCAGCAAAAAATACCTTCAGGATCTGCACCAAAAAGCCGTTATCGAATTGAGAAATTAAATGACCGGACTGCAAACGCTGATAGATTCGCTCCCCTCCCTGCGGGAAACGGTCGAAACCCGCGGGCTGATGGCCAAAAAAGCTCTCGGGCAGAATTTTCTGCTCGACCGTAACATTACAGACAAAATCATCCGGCTTTCTCTAGAAAAACAAAATCTGCCTGATTTTCGCAATGCCGAAGTCTTTGAAATCGGCCCCGGCCCCGGCGGACTGACCCGTTCCATTCTCCGTGCCGCCCCCAAAAACCTGACCGTTGTGGAAATGGACGACCGCTGTATAGCCATTATGGAAGAACTCAAAACCCTTGCTCCTGAACGGTTGCACATCATAAACGGCGACGCCCTGCAAGCCGACTTTGGCAAAATGGGAAACGAACCGCGGCATATTGTCAGCAATTTGCCCTACAACATCTCCGTACCGTTGCTGACCGGCTGGTTGAAACAAATCAAAAACTTTGCCAGTCTGACCTTAATGTTCCAAAAAGAAGTAGCCGATCGGATTACTGCTGAGCCGGGCAACAAAAACTACGGGCGCATCTCCGTCTTTGCCCGACTTCTTTGCCGAATTGACCGCCTGTTTGACCTTAATCCGAATTGTTTTGTTCCCGCTCCTAAAATCTGGTCAACCGTTTTGCTTTTTCGTCCCTTGCCGGAAGAAATCAATCCCGAAATTTTGAAAAATGTTGAAAAGCTTACGTCTTTGGCCTTCGGACAAAGACGAAAAATGATTCGCCAAAGCCTCAAAAGCATACCGCAACTGGAACAAAAACTGGCAATGCTTGAAATTCCCGCAACCTTCCGCGCCGAACAAATTACTCCCCGGCAGTACCTGGATTTGGCAAAATTAATTTGAATCCTGCAAAAGATGCTTGATTCTTAAAAAATTTATAATACAATAGCCTCAATTTTCCTAAACATTATAGTATTTAATTTTTATTTCTAAATTTTTATTCATATGAAGAAGATTAATTCTGCATCTGAAGCTTTAGAAGTTTTCAATGCAAAGTTTGCCGGTTTAATTGGCGAAGTCAAGGGCGAGTTTAAAAAACGTTTTATCCAAACGCCGGGACGCGAATATTTGGCTTATGTTTTACCGGATGATAAGCGCGAAACCATGTACATTGTTCCCTTCCACACGGAAGAAAAACCCTGTATTGAAAAATACGAAAACGTAAAAATCGTACAGGAAATTCGTTCTGCGGACGAAGCCGTCAAAGCTTTCGTTTTTGAATTCGGTTCCCTGGCACGGGCAATCAACCCTGCAGCGCCAGCTTTTGACGGATACCGTTTCAAAAAGCACCTGATAAAAATCCGCGAAGGAAACACGTTCTCCGCTTTTATCGCATATAACAGCGACAAAAAGTATATGTTCGTTGTTCCGGTAGACGGTTCTACTCCGAGAATTGAAACATACTCTGAAATCACAATTGCCGAATAACCTTATCTTCACAATTACCGAAGCCGCGCAATCGCGGCTTCTTTTTTTGAATCAATACTTGAAAACGCCGGCGTTTTCAGTTAAACTCGGTTAAAAATCAAGGATAAAAAAATGTTTGAATACTTAAAGCGGCGCTTATCCCGCTGCAGCGGAAAAATACGCATAGAACAATATCCCCTCTATTACGAAGAAAACGGAACCTTAATCAGAGAAGATGCCGACGGTCGGAAATTCGCCGTTGATTTTGATAAAAACAACGAACTTAAAATTGTCAGGGAATTAAAAGAATGAAAGCGTCTTCTACAATCAACGCCAAACAGCCTTGGTGCGTCATTCTCGCCGGCCCGAACGGATCCGGGAAAACTACCTTTTATGACCAGATTCTCAAAAATGACCCGATGTTTCAAAAAGCAACTTTTATAAACTCGGACTTAATCGGCAAAGACCTCGCCCGCATCAGCGGAAAAACCGATTCTAACGAATTTATCATTCATGCCGGGCGAATTGCCCTCAACCTGATTAATCACAAAATTTATAAGCAGGACAGTTTCATTTACGAAACCACCAGTTCCGGCAAAAACGTTCTCCGCCTGATTAAAGATGCCAAAGACGCCGGTTTCAAGGTGATTACGATTTTCATCAATCTGCCCAAAAAACTGGCCCGTGCCCGCGTTATACACCGGGTTGAACACGGCGGGCACGATGTTCCGCCGGAAGTACAGGAGCGACGTTATGAAAAGATTATCCAAACTTTTCCCGAACTATTGAAAATAAGCGATATTTCCGCGGTTTTTGATAACTCGGGCACCTCATCGCCCAAAAGCTCCAAACCGGCGCATAACCTGATTTTTTTAATGCACGAAGACAACTATTTTGTTTTCAACGATTACCCCGCCTGGCTGAAGTTTTCACTCAAAAACCGCAAAACCCGCAAACTTCTGGTTCCGGTCTACGAACGCATAAACGGACGCAAAGCCAAAAAAGCCGAAGAAAAAGTCTGGCTAAACAAAGAAAAGTTCCAGCAACTGGATCCCGAACGCAGCACCACTCTGATTCGCACGCTGCTAGACAACTTCAAGACTCGCGGAGAGCGCTGATTCGCGCCAGAGGATGTCTCGTCCGCACTTCTTCCATCAACTTTTCAGAAGTTATGTGCGTATAAATTTCAGTTGTAGAAATATCGGCATGCCCCAACATTTTTTGCACCGCCCGCAAATCTACCCCATGATTAAGCAGATAAGTTGCAAAAGAGTGACGTAAAACATGGGGAGATACCCGCGCAGGATCAAGCCCGGCCAAAACCGCCAGCTTTTTAACCTCCTTATAAAAGGCGTCCCGGGTCAGATGTCCGCTTTTGGAAGCAGAAGGAAAAAGCCAAATCGAACGGCGGGCGCCGGTCAAAAAAAAATCCCCATAATCATAAAACTCGCTTTTCTGGCGGAATGCCTTGTCGGCAACCGGAATCATCCGCTCCTTGCTGCCTTTTCCGCGAACTAAAATCTGTTTTTTTTCAAAATTAATGCAATGTTCGGAAAGACTGACCAGCTCCGAAACCCGCAAGCCGCAGGCATACATCAAAGTCAGCATCGCTCCGATTCGCTTTAGCGCCGGCTTGGAGCTTTCCGATGCCAGAGCGATCATTCGCCGCACCTCGTCTTCCGCCAGAAATTTCGGCAAAGGCTTTTCCCTGCGGGGGGGCAGCAGATACATCGCCGGATTGTCAGCTATCAGCTTTTCCGTGTATAAAAATTTAAAAAACTCGCGTATTGTCGAAATCTTGCGGCAAACTGAACGGGTTGCATAAACTTTTTCATCTGACAAAGCCCGCAAATAGCCCGAAAGATCTTTTTTGCCGATTGCCGCCACGTCTTTGACCGGACATATCTCAAAAAATTGCTCCACATCCCGCCGATAAGCGTCAACCGTATTCGGAGAAGCCCCCTTCTCCGCGGTCATCATTTCTAAAAATTCGGTAACCAGCCGCTCAATCATTGCTGAAATTATTTTCCAAAGGCTGTTCGACATGCTCAACGCTCATCGGCACTTCCCGGGTCAGAACATATCCCAAAACCGCAATAATCAGAACTGCAACAACATAAAAGATTGTTTTTGATTTTTTCTGTCTCATGTTATATACCTTTGTTAACAATATATTGATTACTTTTACGTAAGATGTAACATAAATAATTGAAAGAAACATTAAAAAAATGAATCTGAACAAGATTGATAAAATAATTTTGCTGGTCGGACTGATGGGAAGCGGCAAAACCAGCGTCGGCAAACGGCTGGCCAAAAAACTTAACCTGCCTTTTGTCGATGGCGATCAGGAAGTTGAAAAAGCGGCCGGCCTCTCGCTGGTAGACGTTTTAAAATGCTTCGGCGAAAAAGAATTCCGGGCCGGTGAAGAACGGGTTATGAAACGTCTGTTGCAGGGCAGCCCCTGCGTTTTGGCCTCCGGCGGCGGCTCTTTTGTTGCCGAACAGACGCGCGCTTTGGCCAAACAACACGCCCTTACCGTTTGGCTCAAGGCCGATATTGATATTCTCTATCACCGCACGGCCGGACGCAAACACCGTCCGTTTTTGATCGGCAGCGACAATCACCTCAAAGACAAACTCGAAAAATATATTCATGACGAATACCCCTACTATCAGGAAGCCGACATTATCGTTGAAACCCGCGAAGAACAGGTCGATATGACTGTCGAACGCGTCGTTGAAGCCATACGCCGTTTTAACCCGCAAGGATAAGACCCATGATTATTGCCATTATCGCCGTTGTTTTTTTGCTGATTCTTTCCGCATTTTTCTCCGGAACCGAAACAGCCATGACCGGCGCCTCACCGGCAATTATGCATGACCTCGAAAAAAATGGCAACAACCGGCGGGCCCAAACTATCAACCGCCTCTTTCGGCACAAAGACAGCCTGATTATCACAACGCTGCTCGGCTCTAATCTCAGCAATACCCTGGCAACCGCCCTCTCCACCAGTATCCTTATCAGCCTTTTCGGTTCTGAAGGCGTAGCCTATGCCACCATTATCATGACGATTTTGGTCCTGATTTATACCGACATGCTGCCTAAATCTTATGCCGTCCGGCATGCCGACAACGTTGCTTTGTCTATGGCGCCGCTGATAGATTTTTCGGTTAAATTATTTTTCCCGCTGACCTATATTCTCCAAAAAATCGTCAACGTCACTTTTCAGGTCTTTGGATTGAACAAACCGGAAAACCGCAGCAAAAATTCAAGCTTGGCTGAAATTCGCGGCGCTGTTTACATGCACCCCGATTCTGAAGGATGCCAGGAAAAAGAAATGCTCAAAGGTGTACTCGACCTGTCCGAAGTCACGGTTTATGACGTCATGAACCACCGCCGCAACCTTTTTTCGGTTGACATCAGTTTGCCTGCCGGAGAAATTATCAACAAAGTCAAAGACAGCCCATTCTCCCGTATTCCGGTTTACGAAGACAAACCGGAAAACATTATCGGCATTATCAGGGTAAAAGCCCTGCTTCGCGCCGCTATCGACTGCTGCGGAAACTACTCGGAACTTAATGTCCGCGAAATTATGTATGCCCCCTGGTTTATTCCCGATAATACGACCCTGCTGCAGCAACTGCAAATGTTTCGGGCTCGTCGCGAACATTTTGCCGTTGTTGTCGACGAGTATGGCGATTTGCAGGGAATTGTAACCTTGGAAGACATTCTTGAAGAAATTGTTGGCGATATCAACGACGAATGTGACATTATGTCGCTGGATATTATGGGCATCCGCAAAACCGGTGGCGACAGCTATATTGTTGACGGACAAGTGCCGCTGCGGGATCTAAACCGTCGTTTTGGCTGGAATTTCAGCGACGAGAACGCTGTAACCATTGCCGGATATTTGCTTGACGCTACCCGCAGCATTCCCGAAACCGGACAAAAATTTGAATTTGGGAATTTCCGTTTTGAAATTGTCAAACGGCACAAAAACCAGATCTGCCAAATAAAAATCACTCCTCTTCCCGAAGAAAAGCTGCCCGCGGACAAAAGCTGAAAACGGCTATTTAAAACTTTGGAAAAAGCATTAAATCTTAATCACCATGGCTCCAATCTGATTAAAGAGAAAACCTGTGATTTGGATTCTGAACGGACTTTTATACGGATTCTTTACCGCCTTATACACGCTGGTTAACCAAAAATATAAAATGAACGGTTATCTCTTAGGCATCTGGCGAGGCTTCGGCATTGCCGCAATCTTCTTTCCCTTTACATTTTTGTTCCCGCTGCCAACCAGCATATACTACTGGGGACTGCTGATTATTCAAGGATGGCTGATCGGATTTTACGATTCGCACCTCTTCTTTGCTACCGCACAATACGGTGCCGGCCCCACATCGCGGATAATGGCTCTGACAACTTTGGTGACAACTGTCATTTGGTGGTTGATGACCCCGCATGAATTTTTGAAAATTCTACAAAACGGAACAGTGTTCATCACCCTGATTTTAGTCATTTTCGGATTTACAATCAGTTATTGGTGGATGCTCAAAGACAAAATTACCCGGGAAATTTCTATCTATATGGCGCCGGTTATCCTAGCATTGGCTTTTATGAGTATTATCACCAAAGACATTGCCATTCACGGATCCAGCACCTGGTCGGCCATTACCTATTATCTGACCGTCTCAACCTTTGTCAGCGGTATTTACAATTCTTATATGTATGTTATCAAGGAAAAGCTCAATCTCAAAAATTACTTCGCCAACGTCTTTTCTGCCCGGGCCGTCCGTGCCGGAATATACATCGTCAGCTTCAGCGCTGCCCTGATTACGGCCAAAACGCTCGCCCTCCGTATTGCGCCCAACCCCGGATACGTTACCGCCTTGTTGCTGACAGCTCCGTTCTTTGTAATAATAATGAATAAATACAACAAAATTCCCGATGATTTTTCGCTCAAAGCCGGAGTATTCAATATTTTGTTCCTCATTGCCCTGCTCATGCTGGTCAACGGCAACTACGGCATCATCGATTGACGAGCTGCTCAATCAAAAAATTAAGAACCGGAAATCCTTTGGCTGTTGCCCGCAGAAACAGCGAAGAATCTTCCAGCCAGCCTCCTGCAGCCAAATCGGTCAAATACCGGCGGTTAACAAAATCATCCAAACGAATTCCGCAGTTTTTTTCAAACGCGGCTTTATCAATTCCGGATACCAACCGCAGCCCCATTAACAACAATTCCTCCGCCCGCTCCTCCGCCGAAATTTTTTCTAATCGGCAACGATGCGTCGTCGCATAAAAAACCGGAGCCGGGAGATTTTGTTTTAATTTATCATGAGCACGTGAGTTTCGAGCACCGGAATTCTGCTCCAGGTCGTCGTCAGAGCACGATTTAACGGCTTTTAACGAGGGAGATAAAGTGGAATCACGGAGCGCAGAAACTTGAGCGTACATAGCGGTACGTGAGTTTCGAGCACCGGAATTCTGCTTTAGATCCCCGTTAAAAACCGTTAAACGCCCGTGAGCCGAAGGACCAACCCCTATATAATCCTGACCGGTCCAATAAAGAAGATTATGCCGAGACTCAAAACCGGGAAGCGCATAATTGGAAACCTCATACTTCTGATAGTTAAAAGACTGAAGCAGGTTTTCCGTCGCCAAATACATTTCCGCAGCCGCCTCATCATCCAAAGGCTTTATCCCTTTGCGGGAAAAAACCGTCCCGTCCTCAATAGTCAGCTGATATAATGAAATATGCTTCAATCCCATTGCAGCAGCCTGCTTCAACTCTTTCTCCCAAGAAGAAAGAGATTGGTTCGGACGGGCATAAATCAAATCTATGGAATGATTGTCAAAATTTTTCAAAACCTCGTCAACTGCCGCATAAGCCTGCTTTAGATTGTGCGTCCGCCCCAAAAAGCGCAAATCGTCATCATTAAGCGCCTGAACGCCCAAAGAAAGGCGGTTAATTCCGGCCCGGTGCAAATCTGCAAACATCTGCGGATAATGCGAATTCGGATTCGCTTCCAGAGAAATCTCGGCTTCCGGCGTCAGCCCCCAAACTGAATTAATGTAGTCTATCAAACGGCCGACTTGTCGGGGTTCCATCAGCGACGGCGTCCCGCCGCCGAAAAAAATGCTGGAAACCTGCCGGCCACCGGTATATTGCCGATAAAACTCCAAATCCTCAAGATAACCGTCAACAATTTCTTCCTGCGGCACATCTTTGCGAATTTCCTTATAAAAATCGCAGTACGGACATTTCGAGCGGCAATACGGCCAGTGTATGTAAATCCCTAAAGACAAACCCTCAATCCGGTATGGTTATAAAATAAACTTTGACAAATCCGAAGCCTTGGTAAAACGGTTCAGCTTTTCTTCAACCATGTCTGCCGTAATAACCTCCTTCTGCCCTGACCGCTCGGAAGCGTTAAAACTGATATCCTCCAGCAAAATTTCCAAAACCGTATGCAGCCGCCGCGCCCCGATATTTTCAACATTTTCATTAATCTGCACCGCCACGTCGGCAATCTTGTCAATCGCTTCCGGCTCAAACTCCAAATCCAGATTCTCGGTTTTGAGCAAAGCGACATATTGATCAATCAAATTAGCTTCCGGCTCAGTCAAAATCCGCACAAAATCATCATGGGTCAAAGCTTTCAACTCAACCCGAACCGGCAGCCGGCCCTGCAGTTCCGGCAACAGATCGGAAGGTTTGGCCAAATGAAACGCACCGGAACAAATAAACAGAATATGATCGGTTTTGACCATGCCGTATTTGGTACTGACCGTTGTCCCTTCGATCAGCGGCAGCAAATCGCGCTGTACCCCTTCGCGGGAAACATCCCCGCCGCGGCGTTCATCTTTGCCGGTAATCTTGTCAATTTCATCAATAAACACAATCCCGTCATTTTCTACCGCCCGAACAGCCGCTCTGGTAACCGTTTCTTCATCTAAAAGCTTGTCGCACTCTTCGTCCATCAAAACCTTATAAGCATCGCCGATTTTCATCTTTTTGGTCTTATAACGGTCACCGAACGGCTTGCCGATAATATCGCCGAGATTAATCATCCCCATTGAAGCACCGGGCATTCCCGGAATATCAATCGTCGGCATACTTGGACTGGCATTATCCAAAACGCTGATTTCAATCTCACGGTCGTTCAGCTGATTTTCCCGCAGCAGCTTACGGAATTTTTGGCGTGTTTCCTCACTAGCCGACGTTCCGACCAAAGCCTCCAACACCCGCTCTTCCGCCGCCAGCTCGGCTTTGGCATTAACCGCCTTGCGCATGTTTTCTCGGGTCGAATGCAGGGCAACTTCCAGCAAATCGCGGATAATGCTTTCCACATCGCGGCCGACATAACCGATTTCGGTAAATTTGGTTGCCTCTACCTTAATAAACGGAGCTTTGGCCAGCTTGGCCAGACGGCGGGAAATTTCCGTTTTGCCGACACCGGTCGGCCCGACCATCAAAATATTTTTCGGCACAATCTCATCTCGCAAATTCTGCGGCACCTGCATCCGCCGCCACCGGTTGCGCAAAGCAACGGCAACCGCTTTTTTGGCCTCTTCCTGACCGACAATATAACGATCCAATTCCGAAACAATTTCCCTGGGACTAAAATTTGTCATTAATATACCTTTCTTAAAAAGTTGGAGAGTGAGATTAGTAGAGTAGTTTTTAGGGCGAAAAAAATTCTAGCGTACAAATAGTACATGAATTTTTCGAAACCCGCGAAAACTGCTCTAATAATCCGCTAAACAACTTTTTCCACCACTACATTATGATTTGTATATATATCAATATCTCCGGCAATTTTTAAGGCGCGCCGGGCAATATCTTCCGCCGACAGCCCGTCAATATCATAGAGAGCTTTGGCGGCGGCCATGGCATAATTTCCGCCGGAACCAATACCGATAATTCCGTCGTCAGGCTCCATGACTTCCCCGGTTCCCGAAATAACCAGCGAAATATCTTTGTCCGCCACAATCATATAGGCTTGCAACTGCCGCAAATACTTATCCATCCGCCAGTCCTTCGCCAACTCGACAGCCGCACGCTTAAGCTGGTTAGCATGTTTTTCGAGTTTTTCTTCCAACCGCTCAATCAACGTTATGCCATCTGCGGCCGCCCCGGCAAAACCGGCAATAATCTTGCCATTGCCAATCCGCCGCACCTTTACTGATTTTGACTTGAAAACAATTGCCTCGCCCAAAGTCGCCTGCCCGTCTCCGGCCAGAACAACCTCGCTGCCTTTTCTTACGCATAATATTGTGGTCATGTTACCTTCCCTTTTGCTGTTATGAATATAATGTAGGTAAAAAACCGGCTTTTTGCAAGCATTGCCGCAAAATATCCCGGCAACAACAAAATTCCTAAAAATTAAACCTGTTTTAAGCTCTCATGCTTATACTGAACAACAAAAGGAAAAAACATGCTGCAAAAACTAACCGATTTCTTTGCCGTTTATCGTGATCGTAAAATGCTGGCCATGCTGGCTTTGGGATTCGCCAGCGGATTTCCGTTTCCGCTTGTCTTCAATACCTTGAGCCTATGGCTGAAGTTTGACAATCTTTCCCTGGAAATTATCGGCATTTTTTCCCTTTCAAAACTGCCGTACAGTTTTAAATGGTTATGGGCGCCGCTGATTGATAAAATCCGCCTTCCGCTGCTGGGACCAATGGGACAGAGGCGCAGCTGGGCGTTGTTTGCCCAAATATTAATCGCTGTGGCAGTCATTGCCCTTGCTTTTTCAAGTCCGGCAGAAAATTACCTGGTTTCTTTCGGCTTGGCCGTTTTCCTCGCTGTCAGCTCGGCCACTCTGGACATTGCCCTCGACGCCTATCGGGTTGAGAGTTTTCCTCCGGCAGGACAAGCTGCCGCTTCGGCTTCTTTCGTTACCGGTTACCGTCTGGGCTTTTTGTTCTCCGGCGCCGGCGCTCTCTACCTGGCCGAAATTTTTGACTGGAATGCCGTTTATTTGCTGATGTCTCTGGGAACGCTTCTCGGCATCGTTACAATCTGCCGCTCCCCCGAACCGCAAAACAGCCGAAAACAACCGGCTAAAACATATCGCGGCTTCTCCGATTTCTTTCAATCCGCAGCCATCGCCCCGCTCAAAGACTTCATTCGGCACCAGAACTGGCAGTTGATTCTTTTGTTTGTTTTTTTCTACCGCATGAGTGATGCCTATATCAGCCCAATGGCCTATGTTTTTTACAAAGATATCGGCTTCGACTACAGAGATATCGCCTCAATTACCAAAGTTTTCGGCGTATTGGCCACTATTGGCGGCGTCTTTATCGGCGGCGCCTTGCTCAGCCGCGTCAGCCTCAACAAAGGGTTGGTTATCTGCGGTATCCTGCAAACGCTGTCAAACCTGACTTATGCCGTCCAAGCGCATGTCGGCGACAACCCCTATATGCTGATGGTAACGATTTTTGTTGAAAACATCTCCGGCGGCATGGGAACCGCAGCTTTTATGGCATATATTGCTTCGCTGTGTAACATCGCCTACACGGCAACCCAATATGCCCTGTTGTCATCATTGATGAGCTTGGCCCGCGACGGCCTTTCCGCCACTTCTGGCTGGATGGCGCAAACCCTCGGCTGGGGCAATTTTTTTGTTTTCTCAACCCTTATCGGATTCCCCGGGCTGATTATACTGTTTATCCTTATCCGGCGGCAAAACCGTACGGCCGCAATCAATAATGCGGAAAACCGCCGGTCTGACGCAAAGCCTCGCCGACAACCATAACCGCCGAAACCGCCACGTTAATCGAACGGGCTTTCTCATTCATCGGAATCAGCAGCCGGGCATCTGCCGTTTCATGAACGCTTTGCGGCACACCGGCGCTTTCCCTCCCCATCAGAATAACGTCATTGTTCTGAAACTCAAAATTGTAATACGGCTCGCTGGCATGCGTCGTTAACAAAACCAAACGCCCGTATGCCTCCGGGTGACACGAACGATATTGCAGAAAATCCGCCCAGGAATCATGCCGCCGATACTTTGCCAAATCCAGATAATCCATTCCTGCCCGCTTTAGGGCCTTTTCCGAAAATACAAAACCGCACGGCTCAATAATATCCAGTTCCAAATCCAAACAAGCCCCTAACCGCAGCAGGGTTCCGGTATTTTGCGGAATATCCGGCTGATACAAAGCTAACCGCATTTTTGCCTCCTTTGTTAATCTTGGCCAGCATAAAACCAAATGCCAAGCAAAGCAACAAAAAAGGCGTTGCACACAACAACGCCTTTTTTGCATTTTCCCGACACTTATAAATTTGCAAAAATATAACCGGCAATATCTTCCGCCGTTTTCAATTCTTCGGCTTTGCCGCTAAATTTTATCTTATGCCGCGTAAACAAAATCTGACAAAGCTTGTATTTATAAATACAACTGTCTTCCCCCGAAAAATCCGCAAACAAAACCTGCTTAGCGCCATACTCCCTGCCGCAAACCTGTTTTGCCGCTTCTGTCGTCTGTTTTGCCAAATCTTCAAAAAAATCATAGGCCGCCTGAATAGCTTTAACAAAATCGTTAATCGTATTCATTCTGCACCCCTTCATAATCTTAAAGCCATAATTAACCGTCAGACGTTCTTTCAAAAAATCAATATGTCGACCCGGCAAACTAGCATTTATATCCACCATGTCAAGACCGGTCATCTTTCGATATTCGGTACAAACAATTTTTAATAATTCTTCTTTCATATGCTTAAATTTAAAAATAAAAATGAGACTGAACCATACCATCAGCCTCATTCTCTGTCAAGAAATATAAGAATTCCTCTTGATTACACATTAAACAGGAAATTCAGCAAATCGCCGTCCTGAACCACATAATCCTTACCCTCCGAACGCATCTTGCCGGCTTCCTTGCAAGCCTGCTCGCCGCCGTACTTTACAAAATCATCATACGAAATCGTTTCTGCGCGGATAAACCCGCGTTCAAAGTCAGAATGGATAATCCCGGCACACTGCGGCGCTTTTGAACCTTTTACAAAAGTCCATGCCCGCACCTCTTTCGGTCCGGCCGTAAAATAAGTCTGCAACCCCAAAAGCGCATAACCGGCCCGGATAATCTTCGCCAACCCGGCCTCTTCCAAGCCCAGAGATTCCAAAAATTCTTTCTTTTCCTCATCACTTTCAAGCTGTGCAACTTCAGATTCTATTTCCGCTGAAATTATTACTGCCGAAGCCTTTTCGGCTTCCGCTTTTTTCATCACCGCATCCGAAAACTTGTTTCCGGTTGCCGCCGAGGCTTCATCAACATTACAAACATATAAAACCGGTTTTGAAGTCAACAGCTGCAGCATTTGATATTGCTTGTAAGCGTCTTTTTCTTTTGGGTCGGGGGCTGCCGTCCGTGCCGGCTTTCCGGCTTTAAGCGCTTCAATAATCGGTTTAACCACCGCAACTCGGACTTGCGCTTCCTTATCTCCGCCGGCTTGCGCTTTTTTTTGCAGCTGATCAAAACGTTTTTCCAAAGATTCCAAATCGGCAATCATCAGCTCGGTTTCCACAATCTCGGCATCGCGGATCGGATCAACCGAACCTTCGACATGAGTGATATTGTCATCTTCAAAACAACGCAAAACATGAATAATCGCGTCTGTTTCCCGGATATTGGCCAGAAATTGGTTTCCCAGCCCCTCGCCTTTGGAAGCGCCTTTTACCAACCCGGCAATATCAACAAACTCCAGCTGCGTCGGCGTCACCGTCTTGGGATTAACCATCTCGCGCAGCTTGTCCAACCGGGCATCGGGAACGGCAACCCGCCCGGTATTGGGCTCAATCGTACAAAACGGAAAATTCGCCGCCTGTGCCGCAATCGTCTGCGTCAGAGCATTAAACAAAGTTGACTTTCCGACATTCGGCAAACCGACAATTCCGCAATTAAATCCCATAACCTGCCTCCTCAAAACAATCTGTTTTAAACTTGTTTTGTTTATAGACGATAAGATTTTGCTTTTCAACCTTTAAATCAGCGTCCCCTTCACAAAAAAAACCGGGATTGTTCCCGGTTTTTTAACTTTGAAGTTCCGAATAATAATCACAAAGTTTTTCAAACTTCGGATTACCCCTGATCAGGCGCAAAAGCGGCGGATGCAGAGGGAGCCCTCTTCTTACAATCGCAAACAGCAATCCCTGCTTCAGCGGAAACGCCGTCAGCTTCATTTGCAAAGCCAGGCTGTTGCACGGTTCCAGCCAGTCGGCGAAACATTCTGTCAAAGGGTCAAGGCTGGTCACATATTCCAAAACCGTCAGATGCTTCTCCAGAACCGGCGCCAAATACTTCAAAAAAGGCCTGGCATCTTTTCCGGCCAAACAAGAACTGACCGAACCGGCAAAAACCAGTCTTGTTAGATCAATTTTTCGCAACAAAAACAAAATTTCTTCTGTTGTCAGTTCAAAACGCTGCTTGCGCAACAACCGGCGTAATCTGTACGGAGCGGTTGTCAGGGAAAAGTTTCTTCCCGTTACGGCTTTTTCTACTCTGTTCATAATCCAAATAATAATTAATCAAAAACCTTTCTATTTGAGTTTTGCCAGCATTCCGATCTTATTGCAATATTCGGCAATGCCTTTTTGCAACAAAATACCTATCGTTTCACAAATCAAAGCCGTTTCTTGCCTGATGACTCCGGCATCAGCCTTGGAAAAGCGCGACAACACATGGTTAACCACCGCTTCCCCGCTTCCGTCCGGATGTCCGACGCCGATACGAATACGGTTATAATTCGACGTAATCGCCGCATCAATAGATTTCAACCCGTTATGTCCGCCGGCACCGCCGCCGAGCTTGGCTTTGAGTTTTCCGACCGGCAAATCCATATCGTCATGAACAACAATTACATTTTGCGGCAATATCTTATAAAAACCGGCCGCTTTTGCAACCGAATTTCCCGACAAATTCATATATGTCTGCGGCTTGAGCAAATAAACTTTCTCGCCTTCAATGCTGCCCTCGGCAATCAGCCCGTCAAACTTAGACTTAAAAACCCCGAAGCGATAAGTTTCCGCAATGGCATCCGCAGCCATAAAACCGACATTGTGCCGGGTTCCCGCATATTCCGCTCCCGGATTCCCCAAACCGACAATCAAAAACATTTTTCACCTTAAAAAAAATCCTGACTGGCAGGACTGAAATATTCCAAAAAAGCAGAGCGGCTTTCAATAAAACCGCTCTGCTTTTTCATAACTTATTTTCTGACAAAGTCAACATGCAAAGGCATATCGCTGACCGGATGGAACTGAACATCCTGGCAAACAACGGCAAACGTTTTGCCGTCCAGAACAATTTCAATATCCGCAGTATAAAAACCGGCAACGTTCAAAGCCTTTTCAAGTTCAACCGGATGCAGAGAAATCATGACCGGTTCCTGTTTTCCGCCGTAAATAACAGCCGGAATACGTCCCTCACGACGACATGCACGAGCTGCCCCCTTACCTGCTTTCTCACGCTTCTGAGCATTAAAAGTAATTTTTACCATTTTAAAAATCCTAAATTAAATTAAACACCGCGGTTCATAGACCGCCGCCGTTTCGGCCTCCAGGGGTGCCTTAACGGTCAAGGCATTATTACACCAATATTTTTTCTTTTTCAAGCGCTTTTTTTA
>UQFU01000007.1 GCA_900540425.1 uncultured Alphaproteobacteria bacterium | reverse complement strand
TGGCATCAGCCGGATTTTCTAATAATTCGTTATCAATAATATTTTTATCTAAATTTTCTTGATCAATCATAGTTCGATTTCCTTTTACAAAATTTCAACAATTTTGTAGGACGGGCGCCCGAACTACGATTTTGATAATAAGACTATAAAGCGTGTTTGTAAAATCAATGTTATGGGAAAATAGGAAACGAGAAAATATATTGAAACAAACACAAGAAATAAAATGTCTGTGCTTTGTTTAGGAATTTATAAAGGTAAACTAGGAATTTTATCTATGATGAGCCAGATACTCAAGCTCCGGTTTATAATATTTAGGTGCCTGAGGTGCATAATCGGTATAGGTTAACAAGCCTTTTTTAGTATAATTATAAATTGAGCGTTCTGTACACTGCCTTATTTTGGCTGCTTCCTTACGATTACACCACCATTTTCCACCTTCTGATGAATAATCGACATCAGAATAAACTTCCTTTGTTTTATGAAAATGATTTTTTAAATATTCATTTACAACCTTTTCATCATAGAAACCTTTAGTTTTATTCGGAGTTAATAATCCAACTTTATTTAATTTATCTAAAGTCTTGTGGTCTATTCCTAAAGTATTTATAATTTCTGTCTTGGATAAATAGCCATTGGGATATACGGCCCTTATTTGCAGGGCATTTTTACCAGTTACTTCTAAAACTGGCAAACATTTCATTAAATTATCTAAGGCTTCTTCTACCTTGGCTATATATAATTTAATTTCATTATCATTACGCTTATCTTTTAGTTTTGCGACAATAAAGGAATCTGACGAAATCTGCAAAAAGTCATAATACTGTATTAAAGCAGCTTTTGTCTTTGCATTATCTTTATCATTATACTGAATACAAATTGATACATCGGAAAATGAGGTACATTGACTTTGAGAACTAAACGCTAGGAAATTTTTAACCTGTTCCGTACCTCCATAACTTAATACATACAACGTTAGAAAATCATCTATCTTGGCTGAATGATATTTGTCCTCACTATCTAAAACAAAATCAAAAATTCTTAAATAGTCTTCAATTTGGCAAATTTTGATTGATGATATAAGATCATAATCCTTATTGTAAACAAAATGTAAATTTGCCTGAGGATAATCACTATTGGAACACATTTTGCCAATATCGTTAAAATACTGTAAAGCATCTTTCAGGTTGTATTTATTGATATAATATTCTTGATTGCAACTCTCATAATAAGAAACAAGCACCGAATCAATATTTTGAGCCAGCTTTTCCCATTCATCAGATGTGTGGCTACTATATAATTTATCACATAGTCTATCGATACGTTTTACATATTCATATATCGTACTTGGTCTGCCTTTACTTGTTTTTTCCTGACAGCCTTTTCCTTTTAACCAAGTCTGAAATTGTGTTCTTATATCATCTGTAATCATATAATTTGTCTCCGACTTAAGGATAAAATAAAAAACGCTACTAAGTAAAGACTAAAAAGACAAATACCAACCTCATTTATTTTGTAAATTAGGTTATCATATTGTTTATAAGTTAAAAAATCTCAAAAGTACGCAAAAAAATATACTATTTAGAAATTTTTTCATCAAGGCCAACCGAAAACGCAATTCTATAACATTGTATCATTAACCTGTTTGACAACGATCCATCATAATCTTGTCATCTGTTTTTAGCAGTCAGGGATACGAGGAAGCAATAAGCGCGGCCTTTGTTATTATTATACTTAAAATAAATAAAATTAAAAATAATAAATACCAATAAAATTAAATACTTAAGAATAAATAACATTAAATAAAGATACTAAGAAAGAAGGTATAAAATGAAGAATAACACCTTACTTCAAACCTTAAGAAAGCAGATGTCAAACCAGATACACTATGACTATCGTCCCCATGTATCACCAATGACAACAGAAGGTATGAAGTCCATGTCGCCAAGTAAGCAGATGACGCGTAACCAGATAAACACCAATACAATTAAACCAAAGAGAAAAGCAACAGGTATCGCGTCATTGGGTCCGGCGACAAGGTTGAATATGTCTGTTGGTGATTGTATTTCTTCCTTATGTATTAATCCTTCTTATATTGATAGGTTACTTAATTCTTCTTTCTTTACTCGTCCTATATATAATAAGTGTATTCTTCCTTCTTATACTGGTAATAGAAATATTTTTACTTTTGGTAGTGCGGGTAAAATTTCAGGTCAATTTATAAACTATATGAACGGAATCGTTTATGCAGGCTCATCTATCCGTAAATGTTCTAATCCTGCAAATCCTAGTCAAAACACAAGCATAAAGAATCAAAAATCAGCCCGTGGTAAACAGGTTGATACTAAAGTAATTAAACCTATACCAAATGAAACAACTGAGTCCTGCGGTCAAAAAACAGACTCCTTTGTAAAATCATTGTTTTGTTGTAAAAATTCATTAAGTGCCGATGATACTAAAAAAATATTAAATGAATGGATAGGTAGAGAGTATCAGCCAACGCATTTTTTGACATTACAGTTACCGGAAAATAAGAAGTCTGCTGATTTAATGACATCTATACGACATCTAAAAAACATTATGAAGGCATTTGAGAAAAGTTTGATGAATAATTGGAACAGACATCATCTTCGGTTTATTACTTTTGCCGAAAATGGTATCTCTGATGACTGGCATTTCCATATTTTGTTTAATCAAGGAAAATTTACAGAACAGAAATTACAAAATGCTATTCTAAAAGTAACTATACGAGAAAGATTACCTTTTTATAGTCTGAAACTTGATAAAATCGATGAAAATATGCTTACCGTTGATTCATATTGTACTAAAGAGATTAAGATTTATTGGGATGGTAAATTTGACAGCGACCGGATTATATTTTCAGAATGTCTGTTTGGTTTATAAAAGTTTTTGACATCAATTTTCCGTTAGTTAAACATATTTTATAGTTGCTTTATTCATAATTTAATCATAAAATAATCATAACTTAACGGAGATTTATCATGACTTGGACACCTAAATATACAATTACCAAAGAGATTTTAAGCTATCTGACTAAAATTGAAAGTATTAAGAATTCTTTTGAGGACAAGCCATTATCTCCTGTTTTATTATCTTCATTACACCAGTCTGCCAAAATATCCTCAACACATTATTCGACTAAAATTGAAGGTAACCATTTATCGCTAAAACAGGTTAAAAATGCTTTATATACTGTCAATAAATCAGTACAAAGCTATCAAGGTCATGATGAAAAGGAAGTCAAGGCCTATTATGATGCACTTAACTATATGGAAAAGTATCTGGAAGAAAATGCTCCGTTTTCAGAAAGTTTTATTCAAAAAATACATACTCTTGTTGAAGGCAGCAAAAAAACTATTCCATATAGAGACGCACAAAATGCGATTTATGACAGTTCGGACGGCTCTCTTGTTTATCTGCCACCGGAAACCAAAGATGTACCGATTATGATGCAAGAATTGGTTTTATGGATAAAAGAAAATATTGATACTTTGCCGACGCCGGTTGTTGCAGGGCTCTTCCATTATCAATTTGTTACCATACATCCATATTTTGACGGCAACGGCAGAACGGCGAGATTATTAACCAGCTATATTATGCGAAAGTATGGTTATGGTCTAAAAGGAATTTACTCTTTGGAAGAATATTATGTTAAGAATTTGAATGATTATTACCAAGCCTTAGCCACACACCCGCACCATAATTACTACTATGGCAGAAACGAAGCTGATTTAACTTCATGGCTGGAATATTTTATAAAAGGTGTGTTATCCGCTTTTGAAAATATTGAAATTAAAGCAACCGAAGAACAAAACAAAGGATTAACTTCTGATAAATCACCAATCTTGCGAAAACTTGATATTAAACAACGCAAAATTTTGGAACTGTTTACAGAATATCAGGAAATCACTTCAATTCAGGCAGGACAATATTTAGGCATCTCGGCACAATCAGCACGCTTGCTATTGAATAAATGGGTTGATGAAGGATTTTTAAGACTTGCCAATACGGCTAAGAAAAACCGCACTTATGCTTTGACAGCCGAATTTGAAAGCCTGCTGGCAGATTAAAATTACCTAATAATGTGAATTGTTGCCTAATGATTTAATGACATTAATGTCACTTAATCGAAATAATTGAAAAATCGGTTTTACAAATCCCAAGAATCACGACATTACAATGTTATCAGATTCCTTTTGATAGTTATAAGACATTGTAAATATGTATTATTATGTTCAACCTTTGTAAATTTTAGCAGAGGTTCATTCAATCGACCTCATTTACAATTTTAATTAGGTTAATCTTTTGAATTTACATAAATATCTTGTTAAAATATCTCCCATTGCTCCATAAACAGCCCAGAAACAAGCGGATTAGATAAAATAAGTAAAACATAAACCCGATCTGAGATCAATCAAACCGGGTTTATTTTGCTATTTACATCTAGAAGAGTTACATAGTTCCAGAGCTTCTTTTTGCATTCCTTGTAAGAAAATCGCACATCCAGTGCTAACTTTTGTCTTTACAGAGCTCTCAGCATATTTTTTCCCATTGCGTAATAAACCTTCTTTTATTACAGCGTCAACAATTTTACGTTTATCCTCTTTGTTATAGTTTTGAGCATATACATCATAACAATTTTTAAATGTTGCCTTACCGACAGTAGCAAGCTTTCTTTCTAGTCCTGATTTATAAACCATTTTAGACCTCCTTTTTAAGAATTATAAATCAAACATAAAAATATTTAATTTAAACGGCAAGAAACAAATTACTCAATGCACAAATGATTATTAAGCAGAAATTTCTAAAAACATCTCCCAAAGCTCCATAAACAGCCCAGAAACAAGCGAATTGGATAAAAGAAGTAAAACATAAGCCCGACCTGAAATCAATCAAATCGGGCTAAATTATAAACTTTATCTATGGAACAGTTAATAAAAGTTGTTTAATATTCGCTTGCCAACATAACAGTCATAACACGATTTGTTAAATTTGGATTGCTTGGATCCTCTGATAAATATTGATAATTCTTGTCATAGTAATCAATTTTCCAGAAGATTTTTTCACCTTTATAATCAAAACTGCCAAAATCGTGTTCATTATATGGGTCATTATCTGGTGTAAAATTATTAAAATGTCTTATCTTTAGCATAATTTCAGCAATTTCTTCATAGGTTTTTGCTTCTATGCCTTGAGTTAATACAATTTTACCACCAATAAGATGTTTACGAAGATTGTCATTTAAGGTTTTAATGTCTGTCATTGTTATTACTCCACATTAAACCATTTCATAACAGTACAAAGCAAATCATCATAACTGCCACTTGTTGCTTCTTTGAAAAAGGCGTCTATTTCTGATTTTGGTAGCTTGTGTTTTCTCATTTCAGAGGTGCAGATACCAAGAATATTAAAAGCATTTCCATTAACACCTAAGATATTTACAGTTATTTCAGGATATTTTAAATCTGTCATAACACACCTCTTAAGCAGATATTTCAGAAGCAAGAAACATTTTGAATTTTCTCAAGGCTTGACGAACGCTTGTATGACTTCTTTTACCATAGCTTGATTTTTCGCCGGTTGTTTCATATTGAGGCAAGATAGAAGCGATATTTTCAACCAGATGAGCAAGTGTATAACCTTCTTTCCGGCATAATCTTTCAACCCGTCCCATATAATCAGCAGCAGTCAAAGCAGAGTATTTATTTTCCAACAACCAGTTTTCAAAATTCTTTAACATATCATTATCTCCTTATCATCAAATTAGTTAATAAAAACCGGCTCAGTACAAACGGCAATCATTGTTTGTTGCAGCCGTTTACACTCGGCCAGACAATCACTAAAAAACTGATAAGGTGTTGGGATTATTGTGTCATTGAGTTTTACATACCACATAACTTTTTCCTTTCATAAATAGCTGTTTTACTCATTAACTATTTATATTATGCGGTGTATTTTCTTATTCGGGAGCCCCTAAAACGCTAGTTGCCAACGACATTTTGCTACGATTTGGACGGGATTGCTAAGTTATAGACGGAAAAGGCTTAGTTTTTGATTTAATGACGTCAATGTCACTTAATCGAAATATCGCAAAATTAAGCTATAACTGTTTTTCTTGTCAAAAAATCGTTGAAAAACTTGCTTTTAGAAAATGAACTTTATACAATCAAAGTAATTTGATTAACAGATTTAAGGAATAATAATGCCTATTGCTAATTACATAAATGAGATAAATAAACGTTTCAAAACAGGGATATCTCGTGAACATTCTTATAGAGGAGATTTACAGACCCTCATCGAAACACTTGTAAAAGGTATTATTGCAACTAATGAACCTGCTCGTATTTCTTGTGGTGCCCCAGATTATGTTATCACTAAAAACGATATTCCGTTGGGATATATAGAAGCTAAAGATCTTGATGATGATTTAGATAATAAAAATCACAAAGAGCAGTTTGATCGCTATCGTAATAGCTTAAATAATCTCATTATCACAAATTATCTTGAATTTCGTTTTTACCGTGATGGAGAGAAAGTTACGACAATTCGCATTGGACATATTGAAAATAACAAAATTGTTTCCAATCCGGAAAATTTCCAGACATTTAATGATTTAATTGTTAATTTTTGTGCTCACAAAGGACAAACCATACACTCTGCTTCAAAATTAGCAAAAATGATGGCAGGGAAAGCACGGCTTTTGTCTGATGTTATTAAAAAAGCTTTAAATAGCTCTGATGAAAATTATGACAATCGAACACTTCAAGATCAGATGATCGCTTTTCAAAAGATATTAATCAGTGATATTAAAAAAGAAGAATTCGCTGATGTTTATGCTCAAACAATTGCTTATGGAATGTTTGCAGGGCGTTTAAATGATACTTCATTAAATACATTCTCAAGACAAGAAGCCAGTGAATGTATTCCAAAGTCTAATCCTTTCTTGCGTAATTTGTTCGGATACATAGCAGGTCCTACACTTGATGACCGCATTAAATGGATTGTAGATGATTTAGCAGATGTATTTATTGCAGTGAATTTGCACGATATTTTAAAAGATTTTGGTAAAGCAACTAAAACTCAAGACCCAATAATACATTTCTATGAAACATTTTTAAGCGAGTATGACCCTAAACTTCGCAAATCACGGGGAGTTTGGTATACCCCTCAACCTATAGTAAATTTTATCGTTCGCGCAGTAGATAATATATTAAAAAGTGAATTTGAATTATCTGAAGGTTTAGCCGATACTTCTAAAATAACTCTTTCTATAAAAGACAGCAAATATGGTACAACTAAAAAAGGAGATAAGCTTGCGACAATCAAGAAAGATGTTCATCGTGTTCAAATTTTAGACCCTGCAACAGGTACAGGAACATTTTTAGCAGAAGTTGTTCGTCAAATTCATGAAAAATTCAATTCGATGCAAGGAATGTGGTCAAATTATGTTGAACAGCATTTATTACCGCGAATACATGGTTTTGAAATTCTTATGGCTTCTTATGCTATGGCTCATTTAAAGTTAGATTTAATATTGAAAGAAACAGGTTATAAATCAACCAAGAATGACCGCTTAAAAATTTATTTAACTAACAGCTTAGAAGAACCTCATCCAGATTCAGGTACATTATTTGCTAGTTGGCTATCACAAGAAGCAAATGAAGCCAATGAAGTTAAAAGAGAAGTTCCTGTTATGGTTGTTTTGGGGAATCCTCCTTATAGCGGTGAAAGCTCCAATAAAGGTGAATGGATAACAAATCTGATAGATGTATATAAACAAGAACCATCAGGAGGAAGATTAAATGAAAAAAATCCCAAATGGATAAATGATGATTATGTCAAATTTATTCGTTATGCCGAGCAATTTATAGAAAAGAATAATACAGGTATCTTAGCTTATATTAACAACCATAGTTTTTTGGATAATCCAACATTTAGGGGTATGCGTTGGCATTTGTTAAATACTTTTGATAAAATTTATATTATAGATTTGCACGGTAATGCCAAAAAGAAAGAGACTAGCCCAGGTGGTTCAAAAGATGAAAATGTTTTTGATATTCAGCAAGGTGTGTCAATTAACTTATTTATAAAGACAAATAAAAAGCGCAAAAATCAATTAGCGGAAGTTTATCATTATGACCTTTATGGAAAAAGAGAATATAAGTATCAATTTTTGGCAGAACATAACTTAGAAAATATAGATTTTAGCAGATTAGAGCTCCAAGCACCATTTTATTTCTTTGTAAAAAAAGACTTTGGATTATCAAAAAAATATGACAAAGGCTTTAGTATAACTGAACTATTTAATGTAAATAATGTTGGTATTGTTACCGCAAGAGATAATCTAACAATTAGAGATACTACAAGCGAAATAATGAATACAGTCAATGATTTTGCTTATCTAGATACAGAAACCGCAAGACAAAAATATAAATTAGGAAAAGATGTTAGAGACTGGACTGTTGCTTGGGCTCAGAAAGACTTAATAACATCACAGTTATGCCCAGAGAAAATAATACCAATCAACTATCGCCCATTTGATGTAAGATATACTTATTATACAGGTAAATCTAAAGGATTTCATTGTTATCCACGACATGAAACGATGAAACATTTTATTGACAGAGATAATTTTGGACTGCTTTTGTGCAAGCAATTTAAGGCATTTCCTGAATATCATCACATTTTTATATGTAATAACTGTTTTGAATCATCAATCGTTTCAAATAAAACAAGCGAAATAAGTTATGGTTTTCCCCTCTACATATATGAAGATCTAGATAATTCAAGACATCCTAACTTTAACAATGAAATTATTCAAAAATTTGCAAAAGGATTACAACTTAAATTTACAGAAGAAAAAACTGATGAAAAGAATACTTTTGCTCCAATAGATGTTTTGGATTACATTTATGCCATTTTGCATTCACCAAAGTACCGAGAAACTTATAAAGAGTTTTTAAAGATTGATTTTCCTAAGGTACCATATCCGACAGATACAATTAAATTCTGGAAGTTGGTTAAATTGGGTTCAAAAATACGCCTAATTCATTCATTGAAGAGTAATGAACTTAATACATTAATTATTGGCTATCCGATAAGCGGAGATAATATTGTAACTAAATTAACCTTTAATGATGGTAAAGTATATATCAATGATACTCAATATTTTGATAGTGTGCCAGAAGTTGCTTGGAATTTTTATATTGGTGGCTACCAACCTGCACAAAAATGGCTCAAAGATCGCAAAGGCAAAGAACTTTCCTTTGATGATATTAAGCATTATCAAAAAATTATCAATGCTCTTTATTTAACTAGTAACCTTATGCAAGAAATTGATACTATAAGTGCTATATAAACTAAAACAGATAAATTCAATATGTTAGATAATATGGCAAATTGTAAAGAGTTACGGCATTAAAATACATATTAAGCTATTAAATGAGTTTGAAAAACAATCTTAACTTATCTTGTAATGCTTTCCTTAATTGTCTGAACAATTTCTAATGATTTATCAGCAATTTTAAGATTTAATTGTTTTATTAAATCCGTATCATGTGCATCATTAGTGTCTAATCCTTTAAATCGTGCATAGTCAAATAATGGTATTAAGTTTTGTTCAGTCAATTCTTTAATTTTATCTTGTACCTCTTGAGATACTGGAAAATTACCGCAACATCTTACAATATAAAGAAAAACAACTATCCATGGATTTTGGTAATATCGGTCAAACGAAAACATCTCGTCTTCCTCTCCAGAAGGGATTTGCTCTCTTAATTTATCAATATCTAGATTTTTAGATAATTCATTTATAAATGTCTCTATAATCAACAATTCTCGTTTTATAACTTCAGTATTTATTTTGTCCCCAATACTATAGGAGGTTTGCTTTATAGCTAATGAATCACTCCTACCAAAAGCTTTATTTATAAAATCTTTTTCGACCAATAGCATTATTTGTTGTGCTAAATAAACAACTTCACCACCCTGAGAATAGTAATCGTGAGATAATTCTTCTTCGGATAAATATTTATTTTTGAAATTTCTAATGATTGAATACTTACTGACTATATCTGGGTTATTAAAATAATATAAGACGTACTTAATCATTCTATAAAATAATGGATATAAAATTATAATAACTCTTATATCTTTTCGGCTTTCAAAAAACGAAAAAACATCTAATAAATATTTATCCAACAACTGAGAAATTTCTATTTTCTCTCTATTATATTTACAAATCATTCCCTTTAAGTCTGTATCGCTACATAAAAAACGTAAAAGACAGGTAACATTCCATATATATTCTATCTGAATGGGGCGTAAAGGACATAAAAATAAATAATCAAAAAATATATCTGATCTAGGAAAACCTTGAGGAGATTCTATTGTTAACTCTTTATAAGGTAGTATTTTCTCTTTAATTACTTCATATACAGTTTCTACCTGCCAAATTGTCATAGAATGATTCATTGCTGTATCAACAATACCTTGAAATGTCTGTTGTTGCAATAATTGCTTATAATTAGTCCTATTTTTCTCAAATCGTTTATCAAAGTCATTATTTTTCCATATATTCTCACGAACTTTTGTTGAAGCATTAGATATAATTTTATCAACTTTTCCCTGAAATTCTCTCAATCTGTCCATATAAATTTCTGCTTCTAATGTACTTTGAATATCTTTTAATAGAATATCTTCCTTGATTTTGAAAATAATCTCTGATGACCCTAAAAATGAGTATAATTTATCAAAAGTTTCTTTATTCAACTCTTCATGTTTAATTTGCAATACGGGAGTAAAAATATCTGTATTAGCATTCTTAAATAACCAAAGATTTCTATCATATAAGTTAAAATACCAACCATTACATACTGCAAAAAATCTACAATTAATATCAGGGTGTAAAGAATACAGATAGGCTTGAGCAATGTTTTCTCTTGTAATTTCCTTATCTTTACCTGTTTTAGCTTCAATTAGCCAAAAATATTTTTTTCTTATATTAAACTTATAATCTAATTTTAACCGCTTACTTCCAATATTTATACTCATATCGATTAAATCAGATGTTTCTTCTCTTTCTACTTCATAATCACTATTTTTTTTATATCCTAATAAAGTTAACAACGGTGTAATGTATTCTTCACGAACATCCGTTTCATTCATTGTCGAGAAATCGAGTTGTGATAACTCTTGCAATTTTTCTATTTCGTGTACTTCCAATGGTTTTCTATATTTATACATATTGTTTCCTTTTTTAATCTTTATGAAAATGTTATACTTTCAAAGATAAAAAAACAAGTTTCTTTAATTTTTAATACAATAAATATACTCGGAAACTGCACGTCGTCTCCAGCCATATTTGACAGGAGCCTATTTTAGTCAATGCTGAGATAGGCTTTCTTATTGAAATAGATACATTTTTACCGTCTAATAAAATTTCCGAACAAAGCAATTTTAAAATCTTCTGTTTTTGTTCAATTTTTGGAAAATCCCAAATCCGGTCTGACATCAAAAGCAAGCAAGCCAAGTATTTGAGCGTGATTAAGCCTTGCTTTGTCAAGTGATTACATCCGGTCCGAGCAGTAACGATTATTTCAGTTTTCTGACTCGAATTGTCATTGATATCAGGTGCTTTTCTTTCGGCGGCAGGCGAACAAACGAATCTCCCTGGTTTGAGGGCTCCACGCAGACAAATCTTTTATATTGCCCGGGACTCATTTCGGCATAATTTTTATTCGGGTTCCAAACCACCGTCGTATTTGAACCGCTTTTTTCTATGGATATAACACGGTTAAAGCCGGGGTCTACAATTTCTACGGCTTGTGTATGATTAGGGAACACGGAATCGAACTCGCCGCTGATTTTCAGATTTTTTTCCTGAGTATAGATTTTTCCATCCAGCGAATTTTTATAACGATGGCCGGAAAAGCCTTTTATCTCAATATCATCAACCGAACTGACATTAAAATAGGCATGCAGCGCTTCGCTGAATTCAAATGTTTCATTCCCGTCATTAATTGTTTCGAGCCGGTATTCCAGCTTGTCGGAAATTCTGATCGAAAGGACAGCGGAAGCACGGACGTTAAATTTTGCATCGGGCAGCAAAGAAAGCTCCGCTTCCATGCGCTTTTCATCGACCAGGACCTTTTGCAAATTCCACCCGGATATCCGGGCAAAGCCATGGCGCGGAAGGCTGCCGTTAAGTTTTTCTTCCGCCACGCGCGGCCAGCAAACCGGCACGCCGCCTCTGATTGCCTGCACATTGTCAAATTTATTCAAGTCTCCCAGCCAAAAAATGTCGTGTTCTTCGTCTTTGGGGCGATATGACACAATATTGCCGCCCCAAAGGGCAATTTTACATTCTGCCAGCTGATTGCTCAAATTTACAAAACCGTTATCACTCATACGCGCACGACCTTTCCCGCAGGGTTAATCCGTAAAAAAAATATCACGGCGAGGGAAAAACTTCAACAATGAATCAACTTATGCAAAGCGGAAAAGCAATTATTTTGAATACAACAATCAGATTGACAAAAGTATTGACTGTCGTTAATATGTGTGTGTTTACAATAATTTGAGGTAACATTTAAAAATATTATGAGTTCTGCATATATGTATGTTTTCAATTTGGCGTTGGTTTTTGTTCTGGTATTTGCCAATGCTTTTTTTGTCGTTTCTGAATTTTCAATCGTTAAAATCCGCCGCACCAAACTGGAAGAATTGGCTCACAACGGCAGCCGGCGCGCCAAAATCGGCCTTAAAATCAATGATCACCTCAACACTTATCTCAGTGCCATTCAACTCGGAATTACCCTTGCTTCGCTGGGACTCGGCTGGATTGGCGAACCGGCGGTATCAAAACTGCTGGAAGCAGGCTTCGGAAACTGGTTGGCCGACAATCCGGTTTTGCTCCATTCCCTGAGCTTTGGCATTGCGTTCGGTTTTATCACTCTGCTTCACGTTGTTCTCGGCGAGCTGGTTCCCAAATCCCTTGCCATTCAGGATACGGAACGCTGCGCTTTGATTATCGCTCCCGCCTTATATACCTTTAACCGGATTTTTTCTCCGTTTATCTGGGTTTTTGACCATGTAACCATTGGCATTTTGAAGCTGATGGGCATCAAACCCGGCAACGAAAACGGAGACGCCCATTCCGAAGAAGAAATCAAACTGATTATCGACGCCTCGCAGAAAGGCGGCATTATTGATGATACCGAAGGCGAAATTATTCAAAACGCCATTTGCTTTTCGGAAACCAGCGCCCATGAAATTATGATTCCGCGGCAGGACATTAAGTGTATTTATAAAAATTACAGCTATAACGAAACAATGGATTTTATCCGCAAGCACAACCATACGCGTTTTCCGCTTTGCGACAAAGACAAGGACCATATCGTCGGTATGGTTCATATCCGCGATATTCTGGAACATCCGGAAAACCGGGACGACAAAGACTTTTTGAGCCGAATTTCCCGAAAGATTTTGTTTGTTCCCGAAAACAAGTCAATTTCAGACATTTTACACCAGATGATGCTCAAGCATATTCATTTGGCCATTGTGGTCGACGAATACGGCGGAACGGCCGGCCTGATTTCAATGGAAGATATTTTGGAAGAGCTGGTCGGTGACATTCTGGACGAACATGACGACATTTCGGACGAACCGATAAAAAAGATTGACGACAAAAGCTGCGAATTTGATGGCCTCTATTTGATAGAAGACGCTTTTGACTGTATGGGACTGCCCTATTTTGAGCCGGAAGAAAGCACTATCGGCGGTTACGTTTTCGGGCTGATCGGGCGGGAACCGAAAGTCGGCGACCGTGCGGAAGACGCCTATTGCCGTTATGAAGTCATGGCCGTTGACAATATGCGCATTACACGCGTCAAAATTTATATTAAAGAAAAAAACGAAACGGCGGAATAAATCCCAAAATATCGCAATTCAGAATCCCCAGTCTTTAAGGCGTATCAATGAAACAGGTTTTGGACGAAGATTTGGCTTATGAAATTTTATCGGCGGTTGAAGAAGTTCCGGAGGGAAAGGTCGCAACCTACGGCCAAATTGCCAAGCTGATCGGCCGGAGTAAAAACGCACGTCTGGTCGGGCAGGTTTTGAGCCGGGCGGAGTATTACGGTGACTATCCCTGCCATCGGATTGTCAATCATTGCGGAAGGCTGGTTCCCGGCTGAGAAGAGCAAAGACACCTGCTTTTGGAAGAAGGGGTTACGCTGAAAGACGATTTCCATGTCAACCTGAAACAACATCAATGGCAGTGTTAAATTGCAAGCCGTAAAGCCCTTTGTTCCGTCCGCGGCGCTTTTGCCACAGGTTTAGGTTTTGAATCTGTCTTGCTTTGACGACACCCCGACAAAAATGTTGACTTATGATAAAAATTCGTTCATATTCCGGATACATTATCCTAATTTTTAATTTTTTATTTATATGGAAACAATTTATTTGAATGAACTGAAAGAAAACAAAACTTTCAGAATCAGCAACAACGGAAATTATGTAATGCCATCAACCAACAGGATTACAATCCAAGGAAAAACGACAGTCATTGCCGTTTGGAGCGTCAACGGGCAAAAAGTGTTGAGAATTGAGAGCACGGTTCCCGGAAGCTGGCGGGTCGTTCGCGAAAAACGAAAAGCTCACCGTTTTATTCCTGAAAATCCTTCTGAATTTGTTTGGGAAGTCTTGTACGAATAGACAGTATCCGCATTGTTATAAACCCCGGGCAACCGGGGTTTGTTTTTTATCGACGCTTTCATTGTCCGCCGCAGCTTGCATTTTTATCCGAATATGGAATTTTCTTCATACGGCAGAAACGGGCCCGGTTCGCCTAAGCCCGTTTCTTAACCAGGAAAAAGCTTACTGTTTAATACACAGGATATAATATGTTCCGTCTTTGACCTCTACGCCGTGCGTATCGTGTCCGAATCCGGGGAAACGGCGGTCAAAAGCCTGCAACGCCTTCAGGTATCCCAAAATCGGGCCATCGGCGGCACCGGCATTCTCTCCGGGCATCAACAGCGGAATTCCGGGCGGATAAGGAACAACGCCGGTCGCAACGGTTTTATCGGCCATATCGTCAATGCTAAGAGAGACAACATTGTTATGAACCAGGTTTTCGTAGGCCTGAACCGGGCTCATATCCGGCCGCGGCAATATTGAAAAAGCTTCGGACAAGGCTTGGGTCGTTTTCAGCTCCTTCATAGCGGCAAACATTTTGTCGCACAAATCCTTCAGCCCCATATCCCGGTATGCCTGCCCGTTTTCTTTTACAATCTTGGGCAGAACACGGGACAACGGCTCATTATTGTCATAATCCTGTTTGAAATCGAACAAAGCATTCAGCAATGTTCCCCATTTTCCGTTGGTTACGCCGAGAGAAAACAGGAACAGGATTGTGAAATCGGTTGTTTTTTCGACAATAATTCCCTTATTATCCAAATAGGCCGTAACAACCGCCGCCGGAATTCCCCAGTCGGCTAAACCGGCATTAGGCAAAACGCCGGGAGTAACGACAGAGACCTTAATCGGATCCAGCATACAATACCCAGGTTCGACATTGCCGAACCCGTGCCATTCTTCATTGGGCTTCAGCGTCCAGCATTCGGGATCCGTTGCCAAACGTTCTTCCGAAACCTCAAAAAAAGGCATTTTTCGGCCGGTTTCCTCATCAGTTACAAAATCCGGCTGCCAAACATTGAAAAACCAATCTTTTTTGCCGCTAAACTCAGCATACAGCCGAGCTACCGTTTTGCGGAAAGAAACGGCTTCGCGGATAGAGGCATCGGTCAGGGCTTTGCCTCCGGGCCCGTCCATCATGGCGGCGCTGATGTCGTTAGACGCAATAATCGGATAGAACGGCGAGGTAGAGGCGTGCATCATAAACGCTTCGTTAAAACGCTGGTGGTCTATCGGATTGCGCCCTTCCCTGACATGTATCATCGAAGCCTGAGAGAAAGCGGCCAACAGCTTGTGTGTCGACTGGGTGGCAAACATGGTCGGGCCCTTGCGGTCGTCATCTTTGGGATCGCAGCACATGGCAAAGCGGTCTTTATACATCGGATTGAAGCGGGCATAACCGTACCAGGCTTCGTCAAAATGCAGCCGGTCTACGCTCTGGCCAAGCAGCTCTTTGACTTTGGTAATATTATAGCACAAACCGTCATAAGTCGAATTGGTAATAATAGCATGTACCGGCGTTTTATCCATTCCGTCTTTGACCAGCGGATTGGCGTCAACAGACCGGCGGACAGCCTCCGGCGTCAGTTTATCTGCGGTAATCGGCCCGATAATCCCATATTGGTTACGGGTTGGAACCATATAAGTCGGGATTGCGCCCGACATCGTAATGGCGTGTTCAACCGATTTATGGCAGTTGCGGTCACAAAGGGCTATCTGATCGCGGGTGACGCTGGCCATCAGAATAACCCGGTTGGAAGTTGAAGACCCGTTGGTTACATGATAGGTTCGGTCAGCACCAAAAACCCGTGCCGTATATTTTTCGCTTTCGCCAATCGGGCCGGAATGGTCAAGCAGAGACCCTAATTCTCCGACGGAAATCGACAAGTCGGAACGGAAAACCGGCTCTTTGAAAAAGTTAAAGAAAGCGCGCCCGGCCGGAGAATGCAGGAAACCGGTTCCGCCGGTATGTCCCGGCGTATGCCAGGAATATTCGTGTACTTTGGAAAATCCGGCCAGCGCCCGAAACATCGGCGGAAGAATAAACTGGCGATACCGATTGGCCGCGGCCAAGATTCTGCCGCTGATAAAATCCGGCGTATCTTCCAATATCCAAATAAAATCGCTGACATTTTCCAAAATTTCGGTCGGAACCTTTGAGGCAAGCGTCCGGCCGGCCAACAAAAAGACAGGCACATCGCGATTGTGGTCACGCAGCACTCTTAACAATTCCGTAACTTTTTGATAATCTTTATCTTCTTTGTGATTCAGCTTCAGCAAGACGCATTGGATTGCCGGATCGGTCACCAAGACGGCTTTGGCGTCGTCGTGGTTTTCCGAAACCACGACGACAACATCC
Source organism: uncultured Alphaproteobacteria bacterium (assembly GCA_900540425.1). Lineage (GTDB taxonomy): Bacteria > Pseudomonadota > Alphaproteobacteria > RF32 > CAG-239 > MGBC133411. The sequence goes on along the minus strand of UQFU01000007.1, from coordinate 28,136 downwards.
TGTGCCGACAACTGGTCTTTAAGCTCCCGGACGGTTCTGGCCGCCGCAGTATTTTCGCCGATCCCATCATAAATCAGCAGAATTTTTATTCCCAGGGGATCGTTTTCAAGGCATTTAGCTCCTTCTTTCATCTATTCAACTCCTTTCTATTTTAATTTGCCGTTTCTGAAATCGCGGAAGTGTTAATAAATTTGTTTATGCGCTGCGAACTGTAATCCCCGACGGAAACCCAGAACATCGCCACCAGGGCCGCAATCGTAACCGCCAGCGTAAAGTAGCGGACCCACCGGGGAACGCAGCAACCGCCGGGTTTGAGGCGTTTTTCGCGAATTTCGATTTTGCGGTTGACCGAAAGTTCATAAAAGATAATGGTTGAGATGACAAATATCAGGGCCCAACGCGTCTGTTCGCTGTTGGAACCGATCATGGCCGACAGGCTGTACACGGCGGCAATCAAACCGACAATCGTATAAAACAGTCCCTGTTTATCGCTCATTTTTTCGTAGCCGAGAATTTTTATGGCGACTGAAGAATAAATATACGGCAGCAAAGTCATAATAACGGCGATTGAGGCTATTTTGCCAAACTGCTGGGAAGCGGTCGGAGACATGGTTGCCAGAACCTGCAAAGTCATAATCGCCGCCACAATGGCTAATCCGGCCGAAGGAACGCCGCGGCGGTTCACGCGGGCAAAGATATTGGCAAACAGGCCGTCTTTGGCTGCCGCCTGGGCCGTTTGTCCCACCAGGAGCGTCCAGCCGGCCAACGATCCGAGGCAACCGACGGCGGCGCAGACCGCCACGATTTTACCGGCTGTCGGCCCCATTGCCACGCTGACGGCTTCCGAAAACGGCGCCGAAGAGACAATTAATTCCTTATTGGGAATTATTCCCATAATTGCAGAAGAACTCAACACATAGCAGGCAGCCGCCAGCAAAACGCCGACAACGGTTGCAATCGGAACATTCCGAGCCGGATTTTTGACTACTGCAGTAGAAACGGAAGCGCTTTCTACTCCGATAAAAGCCCACAGCGTAAAGTTTAACGTCATGCCGACGGCAGTCAGGCTGCTCTGCCCGGAAACATTCCACCCCTGCATATAAGTTTCGGGATTGAACCAAAACCAGCCGAGCAAGGCAACGCCGATTATCGGAAACAGGGCAATTACGGTTGTTATGCCCTGCATGCGCCCGACGATTTTCGGGCCCAAAATGTTGGCATAGACAAAGAACCAGATAACGGCAATTTGCGCCAAAGCCATAACCAAAGGATCCTGAAGGCTTGGAAAAAACGGCGTCAGATACCCCAAACCGGCAACGGCCAGGCCGACATTGCCGATAACGTTAGCCAGCCAGTAAACCAGATTGGTCTGGTATCCCATATAGTCGCCGAACGCTTTTTTGGCATAAGCATACGGGCCGCCGGCAGCCGTATTGATTTCGGTCAGTTTGGCAAATACCAGCCCCAGGGAAACCGCACCGACAATCGTAATCAGCCAGCCGATGATGGCAATGCTGCCGATGCCGGCCAAATTTGCCGGAAGCATAAATACTCCCGACCCCATCATATTGCCGGCAACCATTAATATTGCCGGAACCAAGCCTATTTTATTACTTTCACTAACCATCCGCCTCACCGTATTTTTTTAGTTATAACCAGTTTGTGATATACATAATGCTTTCTGCCGGGGTTACAATTCCCCGGGAAAAAATTTTTAGGCGGCTATATCCCTTTGTTTGAGTAAAGGCATATCCTTCCGGGCTCTTGACTTGCGGCAACCCTACTGGTAAAATTAGATAAAGCTGATTAACTTTTGAGGAGAAAAAAAATTAATAAAGGCTGGATGTATGTCATTCTGACATGTGTTTTTGAACTTCTTTGGATATATGGCTTTAACGCTGCCGAAAATTGGCAGCATTTTGTGATTATTGCACTGGTTATCATTACCGATTTTTACTTTTTGGAAAAAGCCTGCGAAACAATCCAAACCGGAACGGTATATGCAATATTTTCCGCAGTAGGCACAATCTGTACCGCGTTAATGGATACGTTTTTATTCCAAGTGGAATTTTCATTTGCAAAAGGCTTGTTTATTGCCATACTTATTGTCGGTGTCATTAGTTTGAAGCTGGCCGAAAACGAAACAAAACAGGAGCAGAAATAAAATGGGATGGATTTATGTGCTTATTGCTTCCTCTTTGGAAATTTCCGGCGTTATCGGTCTGAAATTGTTCAGCCAAAAAAAGAATCTGCCTAATCTGGTTCTTTTTGCCAGCGGATTTGCCCTTTCTTATTTGTTTTTGTATTTTGCTCTGGATTATCTGGATATGAGCATTGCTTATGCTGTTTGGATGGGACTTGGAACAGCCGGGGCGGTTATTGTCAACATGATGTTTTTCGGGGAGAGCCGAAAGCTCTCGAGAATCATCAGCGTCACCCTGATTATCGTCGGTGTGGTCGGGTTGAAAATGGTTTCCTGACGGATGACCGCAAGCTCAGAAATTAAACATCAGCCCGACGTTTATCTCCCAGGGATAGCGGATTTTGCTGCCTAATTGGGTGGCTATGTCAAAGTAGGCTTCGCTTGCCCCTTCGTTTAGGGAAAAATTCATGCCGGCTCCCAATTCATAACGCAAGGACGACGCATCTTCCGAAAAACGATAATCGGCAACCTGTACGACATTTTTTCCGTCCCAATCGTGTATGAGGTTAAAACGCCCGTAAACATCCAACAGCGTCTTTTCGGAAACGGCAAAGCTTTTGCCACCCGACAAGCCGAGGCTGCCGCTGAAGAAATCGGCGTCATCGGCAGAAACCAAGGTATTGAAATTAGTCCGGTAACTTATTCCTTCAATCCGCATATAACGAAGGCCGACAACCGGCTCCAAAAACCATTGTCCGTCAAAGTCAAAACGGCGGCCGAAAAATGTTGACAGCTGCCAGCTGTTATTTTTGTATTTACCGTCAACCGGCGAACCGGACGGCGTATAGCTGCGGATTTTTTGAGTATGCCAATAATAACTGCCGACAACGTCCCAAAACCATTGGCGCGGGGTCATCATGGTTGCATATAATCCCAAACTTTCGGTGCTTCCGTCGGCGTGTCCGGCCCGGTCGTATTTTTGGCGCGAGTTGGTATAACCGCCGTAAACACCCAGTTTTAAGGAATTTCCGCTACCGATACTCATCTGACGGTCCAAACCGAGTGATGTTCCGTAAATATCCATATCGCTTTTAGTCGCGTCTTTATAATCAAATTTTATCTGCCGGCCGATGCCTTTAATCCATAATCCGTTGTCGTGCCCGTTCGGCCGGTGAAAAACTTTCAGCCGCCCATACACCGGACTCAGGTGGGTATAGAACAGGGAAGACAAAGAATTGTAGGTATTTTTGGCAATCAGAGAGCTATCGGTTAATTCCGGCGTGCGGCTCAACACCCAGTCATTGCCCTCCTGTCGGAGGTCATATTGAAAGGCGCCGACGTCAACCGCATTGCCGACCAAATAAAAATTATCGGCGGCAGCACTATTCTCGTCAATAATTTTAATTTGCGGGGGCAGGTTTCCCTCTGTACTGTAATCATGAATTATCAGTCCGAAATTGCCGGAACCGCTTTTAATATTCAGGTGATCGGAGACGTTTTCCGCAAGATTGCTGCTTAAATTAAATACGCCGGTTCCGTTCAACTCATCAATTTGCAGATTGGTATAACCATTGCCGTGAGGCATGTTTACAAGCGAATCGTTTAAGGTGAGATTGGAAATGTCATTATTTCCGTAGACTGTCAAAACACCTTTGGTTATTTCGGTATGTCCATTCAGCTTTCCGCCGGAATACAATACCGTCATGCCGCTGGCAATTTCCGAATCTTCGGCAATTCCGCCTTGAAAAATGTTTTGAATACCGCCTTCTATCCGGCTTTTTTGAGCAATACCGCCGCTTTTGACATCCTGTCGACCGCCGGACAATAATGTATTTACAGCTGTACCGTAAACTTCCTGAACACCGCCGTTAACAACGGCATCGGACACATTTCCACCCAGGGCAATTTGCTGGACGCCGCCGTTAACCGTGCTTCCGGTATCGGTTCCCGATACAATCTGGGTTCCGGAATTAAGCGTCGTTTTGGCGGACAAACCGCCGGCAGCGACCGTCATTTGTCCGCCGGATATCACCGTACTCTCCGCCTTCCCGTCGGTTTCAACCTCCATGGCTCCGCCGCTGTCAAGCCGGGTAGAAACGGCCGTTCCCGAAACTTTTTGCTCTCCGCCGGCAGAAATTGTGCTTTGTTCAGAGCTGCCTCCCCAGCCAATTTCTTGCAGTCCGCCGTTGCCGACCTGGCTGTTTATCCCCTTGCCGTTATAAGAAATATATTGTACGCCCCGATCCTGCACGACGGCATTTTCCGCTTTTCCGCCGCCATAGACAGATTGGGTACCGCCTTTTATGATACTGTTACTGTCTACACCATATACTTCCTGGGTTCCGGCGGTAACCGTCGTCGCTTTTGAAGAAGCATTGCCGTTTACCTCCATAAATCCGCCGGAAACGACCGTATTTTCTGCATAACCGGTACCATAAACGCTCAGGCTTCCATCATTTTCGACAACCGTTCCGACTGCCGTCCCGTACACAATTTCATGACCGCTGCCGGAAATGGTCGTATTTTCGGATTTTCCGCCTTCATTGACTTGCTGAGTTCCGCCTTTGAGCGCCGTATCGGCGGCAGTTCCGCCGGAGCGTATTTCCTGGATACCGCCGTTGACAACGGTATTCCGGTCAATGCCCGATATATATTCATGCCCGGAATTCAAGATTGTCTGTGCGGAATTTGCTCCCGAAGATACAAAAAACGATCCGCCGTTGACCGTTGTTCCTTCGGCATCCCCGCCGGCATTTACGTCAACGGTTCCATAGCTGTCAACTGTGGAGGAATAAGAGGTGCCGTCGATATTTTGAACGGCATAGTACTGAACTGCCGTGTTATAAGACACGCCGCCGTTCATAACATCCTGTTGCCCGTAGGGATAAATGACGCTGCCGGACGTTTTTCCGCCGTTCATTACCTGCTGAATGCCCGATACGGTAAAATTATTGGCCTCGCCGTAAACTTTTTGCGTCACGATCGTATGAACATCGCCGCCGTTAACAACCGTTCCGGCGGGAATCTCGGTTGTTATGGCGCCAGCGGTTTGGGAAACAAGCGCCAAAACGCAGATAACCGGCCAATTCTTCATATTCCTTACCCTTTTAGATATATCAACGATTTGATACATATATATCCAAAAATCAAAATTAAAACCTTGGCAGTATAATATTTGCGGCAATAGCGTTAAACCATAGGTTAAATTGAAACATCCGACACGGCGATTATCTCCTTGGGGTAAAAATTATTGAGGAGATATCTCATGAGTCCACTAATAAAATACTCTTTTTACACCATATTAGCCGGCGCCGTTTTTCTGACGGGGAAAGAACTTCTTTTTTCCCGGCACAATCCGGCCGTTATCAACCCGGCTAATTACTCACAAAACATATTTGATTTATCAAAAGGAGAATTTAAAATGGCCGAAAATAATTTGCATACCAATCAGGAAAGCAACTGGGACAAGACTAAAGAAGCCGCAAACAACACCTGGGAAGCGACCAAAGACGCTTCGGGCAAAGCCTGGGACAAGACCAAAGAAGTAAGCGGCGATGCCTGGGATGCTACTAAGGAAGGCGCGGCAAAGGCCGGAGATGCCATCTCCAAGAAATCAAGCGATGCTTGGGAAGCGACCAAAGACGTTTCGGGCAAAGCTTGGGACAAGACCAAAGAAGTAAGCGGCGATGCCTGGGATGCCACCAAGGAAGGCGCGGCAAAGGCAAAAGACGCTATTACCCATTAAGGAATCCGCCGTTATAAACAGATTCCCCCTACGTTAGGATATTTTTCCAAATGACAAATCAGCCGGCAGCCTCAACTGCCGGTTATTTATTCCGTCTGAATATCCGCTCCCTTTCGGCGGCCAGATTTTTGTTCTTTTGCGCCTGATCAACGCTGCCTTTGGTCGCAGCTTCCGTATAATAAGCTATTTTATAATTGATTTTTTCCATATATTGTTGCAGTTGGCGCTGCTGTTCTTCAAGCTTGGCTTTTTGGCGTTTAAACATTTCCAAGCGCCGGCAGATGGTGGCATCACCTTCCTGACACCAATCAATGTACTGTTTGATGTCTTTCAGCTGCATGCCGGTTCCCTTAAGACATTCAATCACAACCAGCCAATCAATATCCTCATCCGAAAACATCCGCAGCCCGGAACTGTTCTTTTTTACAAAAGGCAGAAGCCCCTCTTTGTCATAATAGCGAAGCGTATGAGCCGTCAAACCCATTTTTTGGGCAACCTGCCCTATTGAATATCTCATAATCCATTACCTCCGTTGCCGGAAGTTTAATAAATTTTTTGGCTTTGGTCAATTAAACTTTTGACTTAGAGTAAACTCAAAGGAGATAAAAAAAATCAAAGGCCGCCGACAAGCGGCAGCCTTTTTCAAAATTCAGACCTTATCTGAAAATGTGCGGTACAAAAGTGCTGGCATCGACCGTAATCCGGGAAGTATGTTCGCGGATTCCCATTCCGCAAGCTTCACCGCCGATAATCCAACAGCCCAAAATCGGATATTTTCCGCCATAATCGGGCAAATCCACCAACTGCTGATAAATATAGCCTTCCTTGCCATAGTCACCGTTTGTACGGTCAATGCAAAAACCATTCTTTATCAGTTCGACATTGCAGCCTTCTCTTGAGAAAACCGGTTTCCGGCAGTAAGACGACAACCTGTCTGCCTCAAAATAAGCCGGCAAAATATATGGACTGTCCGGAAACATTTCATACAAAATCGGAAGCATGGCCTTATTGGACATCAATGATTTCCACAACGGTTCAATCCAGCACATTTCGGTAACGCAGCCGCCCATATTCTCTTCAAACATGGTTTCCCATGGATAAAGCTTGAACATGCAATCAATCGGCTCACGGTTGGGCGTCAGCAGCGACTCTTCAATGATAATCTGCCGCAAATCCAGCTCCGCCGTATTTAACCCGGCTTCAAAAGCCGTGGACATGATGTAAGCCATGGTACTGTAATCTTCCATACAATCTCTCAGCGAGGCAAAGAAATAGCGCTCGCAGCCGTATTGTGCATGAATATCTCTCCAAGACCGGACCAAAGCCTCGTGCAGCGAATTAAACTGATCGGCTTCGGGAAAGACGTCTTCTTTCCAATACCATTGTACCAAGGAAGACTCAATCAGCGTGGTCGGCGTATCGGCATTGAATTCCAAAAGTTTCGGAACACCGTCAACAAAAGCGAAATCAAACCGGCCGTAAAGCGACAAATCGTCATCTTCCCAGCTTTGACGGATAAAATCCCGCATCGGAACCGGAATTTTTAACAAATCCAGCTTATGTTCGTCGTACAAACAGGCTTCCGTCGCCTCGCAGTACAACCGGTAACATTCGTTTGACGCTTTTTCAAGCAGGGCAATTTCATCGGTGCTGAAAAGGTAGCAGGCATCTTCCAGCCAATAATCATGATGAAAATCAAAACCGACGTTCTCGATGATCTTTTTATAATCATGACGAGGATTTATTCTAACTCTTTCCATAACCTTATGCGCCAAAAGATGAACCCTTAGAACTGCTCCCGAATGATTTTCCCGTAGAGGCCGGCTTATTTCCCTGCGTCCGGGAAGGATTGATCCGTCCCGAAGTACTCGGCTTTACCGAAGAAGACCGATACAGGTTCGGACTGGCCGAAGCCGGCGGATTTACCTTTATACCGCTGCTGTTGGTCCAATTGCCGCTGGCAGGGTAATAATAGTGAGACTGGCCGCCGCCGGAGGGCGTAAACATCCAGCGCATCAGCATTGCATCATAAATCCAGGAATGACCGGAGGAATCTTTGTATTCTTCCTTATCCTTGGGGTTTTTGGGCAGCTGTTCCTTTTGCACACAAGAAACAAGCGTTAATAACGACAAACCCGTTGCAACAACGGCAATTCGTATTTTTTTCATACCACAAATGTTTTTAATAATTAATTATTAATAGATAAAATAAAATCAAACAGAGTGAAGTGTTATATTTTTTCCGTGAAAAGTCAAGCCTGAAGGGAAGATTATTTTTTGAGTTAAAAAAACGTCTTGACTTAGAGTAAACTCTAAAAATTAAGATAAAAACAGAATCGAACTTTCAGGAGGCGAAACAATGATAACCTGTGCTATTACGACCTCAGCATTCGGAAAACTTTATATTGCCGGCATTCCCGACTTGTTCAGCGGCAAAAGCTTCGGAAAACACCCCAATACAGAAAAACCCTTCGCCGCCGCCCGGGAACGGCAGTTCCGTCTGCTGATGTCACATACGCCGGCAGATTTCGGTGCGGATAACAATTTTGACCTGGAAATCTCCGGCTGAAATTACGCTTGTCACTTTAACACCGTCAAAGGAGAATCACTCATGATTTTTACATTTTTCAAAAAAACATTACCGATTTTGGGAATCTTTATTTTTTCAACGACTGCAGGAGCAAAAGAAATGAAACAGGCACCGATTGATACTGTTTTTGAGCAAGGCGAACCCAATCCTTACGGCAAATTTTTCACCGGGCAAACTTATCTGAACATGCTCAGCGCCAAAGACGGCACTTTTAATGCCCCGATTGGCAACGTTACATTCGAGCCCGGTGCCCGGACCAACTGGCACAAGCACAGCGGCGGACAGATTCTGCTGGTTTTGGGCGGCGAAGGGCGGTATCAGGAACGCGGGGAAGAAATCCAAATCCTGCACAAAGGTGATGTGGTTCGGATTCCGCCGCAGGCCGAGCATTGGCACGGTGCAGCCCCTGACAGCTGGTTTACGCATATTTCGGTTGAGACCAATGTTCCCGATAACCAGACGACCTGGCTTGAACCGGTCAACGACAAGGAATATAAATAATGAAGAAAATTTACTTCTTTATTTCGGCGGCCATTATTCTGGCGGCGGCCGCAGCCATTTGCTTACTCAAAAAGGACAGTAAAATGAACAGCTTAAATACAACAGATCCGGAACTCGCGGCATTATGGAACAATTTTATGAACGCAGATGTTTTACCGCATGGCAGCCTTGAGGTCAAAACGCGCGCCCTGGTTTTGTTTGCAGGACATGTGGCCGCCGGGTCGGTCAACGAATACAAAATGCTTCTTGCTCAGGCGCTGGACAACGGCGTATCTCCGGTTGAAGCCAAAGAAGCGATATACCAGACGATTCCCTATGCCGGAATGGCCAAAGCCTACGACTTTCTGATTGCCACCAATGAGGTTCTGCAATCCCGCGGCATCAGACTTCCCCTTGCCGGGCAAAGCACGACATCGCCACAAACCCGGTTGAAAAAAGGCATTGCTGTTCAGGGCGACATTTTCGGAGCCGAAAATATCCGGGCCATGCGAGAATCGGCGCCGGCCGAACTGAAACACATTCAGGACTATCTTTCCGCCAACTGCTTCGGCGATTATTATACCCGCAACGGTTTGGACATTAAGACCCGGGAGCTGCTGACTTTTGCGGTTCTGTTTTCGATGGGAGGCGCCGAACCTCAGACCAGAGCCCATGTTCAGGCGAATCTGAATGTCGGAAACAGCCGGGAAAATCTGATTGACACGGTTACGCAGCTGTTGCCGTTCATCGGCTATCCACGCAGCCTGAACGCAATCAACGTTATTAACGAAGTTACTAAAAAGGACTAAAAGATGAGTAAAAAAGTATTAATCCTGTCTTCCAGCTTTCGGAAAGGCGGAAATTCCGACACCTTATGCGACCAATTTGCCATGGGTGCCCGCGACGCCGGACATGCGGTTGAAAAAATCTTTCTTAACGACAAGCACATCGGCTATTGCCGGGGCTGCGGCGTTTGCAATACGACGCACAAATGCATTCTGAAAGACGACATGGCAGAAATACTCAACAAAATGGTTGAAGCCGATGTTATTGTAATGGGAACGCCGGTTTATTTTTATTCCATGAACGGGCAAATGAAAACCCTGATTGACCGTACGGTTCCGCGATATGAGGAAATCAGCGGCAAAGAGTTTTACTTTATTGTTGCGGCCGCAGATTCAAGCCATGCCAACATGGAGAAAACGCTGGAGGCTTTTCGCGGCTTTACAAACGACTGTCTGCCCGGCGCAACGGAAAAAGGCGTCATTTACGGCACCGGCGCCTGGAAAATCGGCGACATAAAAACCTCACCGGCAATGCAGGAGGCATACGAAGCCGGCAAAAACATCTGATTTCCGGCAAAGGCGCTAACGTCCTCCGACGCCCGGCCCAACCGGTTGAAGTTTTGTTCTGTGCTCCTTGATAATCCTTAATTCATATCCATATTATGACAGGATTATCAAAGGAGCGAATGATGAAAAAATTACTGTCAGCAATTTTGGCTTTATTAATTATGGCCATTTCTGAGGCAAATGCGCAGGATCTTTCTGCCCTGCCGCCGGACTTCAGCAAAATCAGCACCCGTCTGGACAAGATTTCGTCTCGGCTTGGCTCCGGAAAAGCAGACAACAAGCAGATCAGCGATTATTTGCAGGAAGTAAACGATATTCAAACCGGCATTCTGCAAGCACGAAGCGAACTCAGCACGGAACTGACAGCCGTTCAGAAAAAAATCAACGCCTTGGGCGAAATCCCGCAAAATCCTAAAGACGAACCGGCGGCGATTGCCAAACAACGCAGCAAATTCAACACCGAAGCCGACAAATATAAGGCAGAAATTGCGCAAGCGGATTTAATCAAGACCAAAATAGAAGAAATTAACGCCCTAATCGTAAAAACCCGCAATCAGGAACTGCTTAATCAGATTATGGTTAAGCAGAGTTCCATTTTTCAACCACAGGAATTTTGGGATTCTCTGACCGGTTTTGCCGGATTTGCCTTTGAACTGGCCAAATCACCGCTCAGCTGGTATCAGAATCTGTCCGCTGACAAAAAAGAAGTCGTAAACAGCAATATTCTGGCGGTCAGCCTGATTTTGCTGGCAGCGCTGATCGGCGGAATTTATTTGAGCCGGACGGTCAAACGGCATTTTGGATATAAGCGCGGCATTGAATTTCCGACCTATTCGCAAAAAGTATGGGCAGCAGTCGGCATGCTGGCCGGACGCGGCATCATTCCGGCGGCGTTTTTCGGCGCATTTTTGCTTTGGCTGCTCAATACCAAGCTGATTATCAGCAGCGATTTTGGCATTCTGCTTAAGACAATTGCCGTTTATCTGCTTTATTATTATCTCTCGGCAGCGATTGTCAAAGTTACTTTTACCCCTTTTAACGGCAAGTGGCGGATTATTGAAGTTTGCGATAACAAAGCGCGCAAAATCAGTTCATCGCTGATTTTTTCGATTGCGGCAGTTTGCGCCGTCTCCTTTTTTCAGTCTTTGGCCAAAGAGATGAACTATGCGCCGCAGATGATTTACGCTCTGAAAATTTTTGCCAACGGTGTCAAGGCTTTCTGTATTATTCTGGTTACACGCCGTTTCTTTTACGATACGGGAACCAACTGTAATACTGATGACGGAAAAAATGCCGCCGCAGCCGTTCTGCAACAGTCCAAAGCCGCCGACGGCAATACTGCCGAAGACGAGGCCGATCCCCAGCTCAGCACCGAAGCCAAAGCCGGAATGCTGGTTTCGTTATTGATGGCGCTTGCTTTCGGCTTGTCGCTGTTCGGATATATCCGCCTGTCGGAATTTATCATCAATCGTTTTATTATTTCAGTTCTGGTTGCCGGAGGATTTTATATTGCCGGAAAGCTGCTGAGGGGCCTGTTTCACCAACTGCTGCTGTTTAAATTCTGGCAGCGGACATTTCGCATTTCCCGGCGGACGCTGGTCAAGACCGAGTTTTGGTTCGGGCTGCTGTTGACGCCGGCGCTGGCACTCGTCTGCCTGCTGACCCTGCTGGCGGTTTGGGGCGTTTCGGTCGACATTATGCTGAACAATGTCAAAAATTTTCTGGTCGGTTTTGATATTGGCGGCATTCGGATTTCAATCACCTCGATTCTGCTCGGCATTATCTGTTTCTTTATTTCGCTGTCGTTGTTTAAAATGCTCAAAAACAGTTTTGCCTCCGGAAACCTGAGCAAAATTGACATGGACGACGGCGTGCGCAATTCAATTATGTCGCTGACCGGTTTTGTCGGCTTTATTTTTTCGGGCATCCTGGCAATTGCGGTCATGGGCGGAAGCCTCAGCAGCATTGCGATTATTGCCGGCGCGTTGTCCTTCGGCGCCGGTCTCGGGCTGCAGAACATTGTCAGCAATCTGGTAGCCGGACTGACAATTTTGTTTGAGCGGCCGATTAAGGTCGGAGACTGGGTGATTATTGACGGGCAAGAAGGAATCGTCAAACAGATTAACATGCGCTCCACCGAGCTTGAAACCTGGAGCAAATCAAATATTATCATTCCCAACGCCTCAATCCTTTCAAAAAGCGTTATCAACATGACCTACACCGACCGGCTGGGGCGAATCGAAATCAAAGTGGGCGTGGATTATAACAGCGATATCGAACTGGTCAAAAAAACCCTTTTGGAAATAGCGCAAAGCAATCCCAAGGTTTTGGCGAATCCGGCACCATCGGTCGCTTTTACGGATTTGACGGACAACAGCCTTAATTTTCAGCTCAACTGTTTTACGGCCAACATTTATGACAAAGGCTCGATTTCCAACGATTTGCGGGAGAAAATCATTATTAACTTCCGGGAGCTGAATATTAACATCCCTTTTCCGCAGCAAGTTATCCACCTGCAACCAGATGAAGAGCAACTCTCTGAAATTTCTGACAAAAATAAATTATTAGAAAAAATTAAAATGACTTAAGCGTTCCTTAAGTTTGAAATGTTGAACTAAGAATGTAATCAAGATAAACCATAATTAATTTTTTTAAGGAGATGAAACATGAATAAATTTTTAGCAGCTACTTCTTTGGCTTTGGTTCTCGGCGTATCCGCAAATGCCATGGCTCAACAGCAGGCCCGCGGCGGATTTCAGGGTCCCGGACTGCCGGTTATGAGCGTTGCGGAAGCCCTGAAGGTTTCTGACGATACCCCGGTCAAGCTGAGCGGCAAAATTGAAAAAAGCCTGGGCAATGAAAAATATTTGTTTAAAGATGCTACCGGAACGATTACAATCGAAATTGACGACGATGACTGGAACGGCGTAAATGCTACCCCGAATGACGAAATTATCATTGAGGGCGAAGTTGACAAAGATATGCTCAGAGACGCCGAAGTTGACGTTGATATCGTAACTCTGAAAAAATAGGATAAAAATGCGGGTCTTACTAATCGAGGATGACAGCCTTATCGGCGACGGGATAAAAACCGGACTAGAGAAACTCGGATTTGCAGTTGACTGGTTTACAGACGGAAACGACGGGCACGAAGCCCTGTTCCAAGCCAAATATGATGCCGTTGTCCTCGATTTGGGCCTGCCCGGCCGAGACGGTCTCTCAATTCTGAAAGACTGGCGCAGCCGGGGCTGCGGTGAACCGGTGCTTATTCTAACCGCACGCGGCGACGTTGACGAGCGGATTGCCGGACTGAACAGCGGGGCTGACGATTATCTCGGAAAGCCCTTTTCGCTTAAGGAAGTACAAGCCCGGCTCAATGCCCTTATCCGCAGGCAGAGCGGCGTAAAGGTTCCGGAAATCGTTTACCGGGGGGTTGTTTTTAATCCGCAGACGCGCAAAACATTTTATCAGGGCAAAGAAATTATTTTATCTCCCCGGGAAACGGCTTTGCTGGAGCTGTTGCTGCTCAACCGCAACAAGGTATTGTCCAAAGAAAGCATCGAAAACAAAATTTATTCCTGGGACGACGAAGTTTCGAGCAATGCCGTGGAAGTCCATATTCACCATTTGCGAAAAAAACTCGGCAAAGACATTGTCAAAACCATTAATAAAATCGGCTACATTATGGAGGACTGAATGAAAAAGCTTAATCTGCGCCTGAGGCTGATGGTTTTTTTTGTGCTGATTTCGGCCGCCGTTTTTGTAACCGCGGGCATTTTGTCGTGGAAAGAATGCCGGGAAAAAGTCGACGAGTTTTTTGACACTTATCAGATTGCCCTTGCCCGGCAGCTTTCGACTGCCGACTGGAGTCACATTACGCCGGGAATCCAAAAAATCAGCGACAGACTGGTTGATGATATTCACAATGCCGATGATGAAGACGAATCCATCGGCTTTGCCGTTTTCAGCAACGAAGGGAAACGGATTTTTCATGACGGGGAAAACGGCAAAGACTTTCCGCCGTTCGGACGGACGGGCAGTTTTGGAACCGAACGGATTGACGACGAGGACTGGCGCGTTATCCGCCTGATGTCCACCGACAGCAGCTATATTGTTGCCGTCGGCCAGGAGCTGGACTATCGCAACGAAATTGTCGAAGATATGTTTGAAGAATTTATGACGCCCTGGGGAATCGGCCTGGCCGTCCTGCTGGCGGCGATTATTCTGATGCTGACCAAAGAATTTTCCCCCCTCAATCGTTTGGCTCAAAAATTGAAAAAACGGAAAGCTGAAGATCTTTCGCCGCTCGACGAAACCGGCATTCCGGGAGAAGTCAGACCGCTGACCGAGGCTGTCAATCAGCTTTTCCGACGGATTGAAGATATGCTGCAACGGGAAAAAAGCTTTATTGCCGACTCAGCGCATGAGCTGCGCAGCCCGCTGACCGCCCTTAAAGTCCAGCTGGAGGTCGCCGAGATGTCAGCCGACAATCCGCAAGCTCTGGCGCAAGCTCTGCGCAAGCTGGAACAGGGGATTGACCGTTCGACCCGTCTGGTTGAGCAACTGCTGGCATTTTCGCGGATTGAAGCCGGATTTGACGTTTTGCCGGGCGAAGCCAATCGCATAGACTGGGCACAAACGGCAGCGCAGATTACGGAAGAGTATCAGCCGATGGCAACAGCAAAAAACATTACCATTATATCCGACATTTCCGGGAAAGCTCCGTTTGACAACGGGAATCCGGTCTGGGCGGCCCTGATGTTGCGCAATTTGATTGACAATGCCGTCAAATACAGTCCGGAGGGAGCGAAAGTCACACTGACAATTCAAAACGGCCGTATCCGCGTTTGCAATTCGGAAACAACCGTCGACGAAGAACAAATTTGCCATTTGGGACAGCGTTTCTACCGACCGGCCGGACAAAAAACAACCGGCAGCGGGCTGGGCCTTTCCATCATCGGAAAAATTGCCGCCCTGTACGGCTGCCGGATTGAATTTGCCAATACGCCGGAAGGCTTTTGCGTTACGGTATTTTCCGGCAAAGAATAAATCCGCAGGCAAAAAAACGTTTTCAGACGGCGGAAATGCGGCGGGCATAGAAATATTCGGCAATCTCGACCAGCCCATACAGCAGAATATAAGCGCCCATGATCGCCGTAATCGTCAAAGCGCCCAAAACCGGATAGGCAAGAATCAGAAAAGCAAAGACTATTCCCAAAACTCCGACGCCGGCACTCCAGCCCCAGTCAAAGCCGTCCCGGCGAAGCTGCCAGGCATTGGCCAATTGGACAATGCCGACGGCAAGGCACCAAACGGCAAAGATAATCGGCAGCGTTTCGGCCGTTACTCCCAAATTGCCGACAAAAATGATCCCGACGAAAATATCCAACAATCCGACCAACAAGTACCAGCCGGACTGGAACGAAAAAGAAACCGCCAAATATCCGGCACCGACCACAATGAAAGCAATTCCGAGGTACAGCGCCAAGGCGACCAGAGACACAACCGGGTTGAACCAGACATAAATTCCGAGTACCGCCATGATAATCCCGGCGATAAGGTGCCAGATGCCGATAACCGGGCGATCCGGAGCGGCGGCTTGCGTTTTTACCATTATTTTATCTCCTGAAAATTGATAACACGACACGCTCTGTATATAGTTTCCAAAACCGGTTTTTAAACCCTGCGGCGGATTATCCAAAATAAGATTGATTTGTTATCCCTTACGCTTTAGAATGGCAAAAAACAATTTCAGGAGAAATTTAATGACCCGAATTATCAATTATCTTAAAAACGGACGGGGAATCGGCACGCTTTTTCTGGCATTGCTGGCCGTTATCATTACCGTTCAAGTCTTTTACGCTTCAAAAAAAGTCGTTTTGGCCATGGTTCCGGAAGTACAAAACACCCTTGATCAGCTCTTGCCGATAGAAATTGAGAACGGCGTTGTCATTGAGCCGGCCGATACGGTTAAAAACGTTAAGCTTAAAGTTCCTTTTGTTCCCGGATATGCCGGTTTGCCGGTTATTCTGGACACGCGTGTCGACAGTCTGGACTTTGACGAACTCCTGAAATCCAAAAGCAGTATTCAGATTTCCCGGAAAAACGTTTACGTCGTCAGCAAGGGCGAAGTCAAAGTTCGTTCGTTGGGCGATGCGTCTTACCGGTTTGAAAAACAGGATTATCAAGAAAAAATGAAAGATGTTTCCGAGCATTATCTCAATATTTTTGCCGTTGCCTGTTTTGTCATACTGTTGGCTTATTACCTGCTTATTGCTCTTTTCTATGCCGCGGTTACTTTCTTATTTACGGGGAAATGGGCGGAAAAGCCCACTTTCAGCAGCCGGATGAGAGTCGGTTCAACGGCGGTTTTTGCGATTTCGGTTCTCAACCTGCTGCTTGGATATGCCGGACTTGGAATATCGGGCATCTTTTTCCTGGCGGCGGTTACGGCTCTGGCCTTTTGGCTGATGTTGCAGTTTCCGGACAGTTCTGACGGAGATGCGGCAAAAAAAACCGAAGCCTAATAAAAAACCCCGCTATAGCGGGGTTTTTTATTAGCTGTTTGTTCAGGAACACTTTCCGCCGGCATTGAACATTTGCTTGATGCCATCGACCGAACTTAAAATCCCGGTTGCTTCATAAGGCATATAGACAACTTTATTGTTTTCGCCTTCGGTAATGGACTTTAACGTTTCCAAATATTTCATGGCAATCAGGTATTTGTCCGGCTGGCCTTTATTGCCAATAGCCTCGATAACCATTTTGATGGCGGAGGCCTCCGCTTCGGCAGTTTTTATTCTGGCTTCGGCCTGACCGTCTGCTTGCAGGATAGCCGCCTGTTTATCGCCTTCCGCACGGTTAATCTCGGCTTCTTTTTGGCCCTCGGCTTTCAAAATCGAGGCTTTTTTCAACCCTTCGGCCTCCAGAATGGCGGCACGGCGTTCGCGTTCGGCTTTCATTTGCTTTTCCATTGCCTGCTGAATATCTGCCGGCGGAATGACATCCTGAAGTTCGACACGGTTGACTTTTACGCCCCATTTATTGGTTGCATCATCCAAAATTGCCCGCAGTTCGTGATTGATTTTGTCGCGGGAAACCAGCGTTTCATCCAAGTCCAAAGCCCCAACCAGATTACGCAGCGTCGTTTGCGTCAGCTTTTCGATGGCTTCGGGCAAATTTTGGATTTCATAAACGGCGCTTTTGGGATTGATAACCTGAAAATACAGCAACGCGTTAATGCTGATGGTCACATTGTCTTTGGTAATCACGTTCTGGCGGGGAAAGTCATAAACGGCTTCGCGAAGGTCGATTTTGGTTCTTTCTTTAATATAAGAATAGCTTTCGCCGTTGGGAAGTTTTTGGGTAATTTTCCAGGCGATTGATCGTGGGGCTTCGAAAATCGGAAAAATAAAATTGAACCCCGGACTCAATTCGCGTTCAAAACGGCCCAACCGTTCAACAATTACGGCCTCGGCCTGCTGCACGATAATAACACCTTTTATGATATATACGATGACAGCCGCCACCAGAATCCACAAGAACACCATTTTATTTCTCCTTTTTGACATACATAGTTAAATTGTCATTGCGTTCAATGACAACATTTGAACCGACCGGAATTTTCTCATTGTATTCCGTCCGGGCTTCCCAGCGCTCACCGAAAATGCCGATAACGCCGCTGTCTTTGCCGACAGTCTCCAATACCTTTGCGGTTTTGCCGACATACTGCCCCATTCCGGTTGCAGTACTTTGTGCGGCATGGCGCCGATTCAAAAGCGGACGCAAAAACAGCAAAAAAATGGCTGAAAGAACAACCCAAAGCGGAACAAGAACATATAAATCCACAGTAAAGAATGCGGCAGCGGCCACACCAAAGCAGGCTAAAGCGAGATTTAAGAAAAACATTGCCGGGGTTAACATTTCCAAAATAACCAGAACGGCACCGGCGACCGCCCACATTTGCCACATTTCCATCTTATATCTCCTCAGATTATGAATAAATATTGTAGGGAAAACAAATTAAATAAGAATTAATACGCATTCCGGGTCTGAAGAAATTCCCGGGCAAAATCAAGAACCAGGCGAATCCGGGGCATATCTTTGGTATCTTTATGGGCAATCAGATAAATGTTAAAATCAAAATTGAAACTCAGATTATCCAGATGCATCAGATTATCAAAGCTGTTCCCCAAGGGAAGAATGCCAATCCCGATACCATTGGTTACGGCATTGTGCAAAGAAAAGACAGAGTTAGTGCGATAGACGATATGCCGCGCATTGTCGACAATTTCTTTCCAGCCGGGAACATATGTCTGATGGCTGCCTTTATCACAAATCCGGTGGTTCAGAACCAGATCCTGCATATTCCGCGGTTTGCCGTAATAAGCCAAGTAACGGCGCGACGCAAACAATCCGCAACGGACTTTGCGCACACCGGCCAATACCAAATCCGGATGTTTCGGAGGTTCATAGCTGATTGCAATATCTACTTCCAGTGTTGCCATATCGGGAATCTGATTGCTGATATGGGTTTCGATATATAAATCCGGGTATTGTGCCATAAGTCCGGCAAGCCCTTCGTTGCCCAAATAACCGGCAATGGCATCGGTTGTTCCGATGCGGACAATACCAGCACAGGAGGCAGCCGTATCGGCGTAGTCATTGATACTGTGAAGTGCTCTGACAATATCTTCGGACGTGCGGAGAATCCTTTCCCCCTCGGGGGTGATGGTGGTTCCTCGGCCGTTGCTGACCAAGAATATGGTTTTGGTTTCCTGCTCTAAATCACTGATATATTTATTGATGGTATCTACAGAAGTTCCTAACTTTTCGGCAACACTGCGTTTGCTGTTGGTTTTTGAGAGAGCATACAAATATAAAAGTCCGTCAAGCTTGTTGATGTCTTTTTTTGTTATCATAAAATAATCCACATTTCATCGGGCATATTTACAAGTCCGGTTTTAAGGCGGGACTTCCCGTAATTTTTTGTTGTATGTTTGTTGTACTCTTTTATTTAAGGTTTGGCAACATTTAATATTTTGTTGTGTTTTCCATTTACATTATAAATTATCCATTAAAAACCGACGCTGACGGTTTTGCCTTGACTTTTGGGGCAATCTGCTCTGTATTAGGTTAGTTAAAGCGACTCAATCCCAACAGGTTAGATATGAAGAAAAAATTTGCAAAAATCACTAAGTTAATTTTATTTTTCCTGATTATTGCGACCGTATGTTACGGCGGATACAAGGCTTGGCAGGCCTATCAGGAATATCTGCGCCAGGAGATGACACAAACGCTGACGATTGACGGCGAAGAGTTCAGTTTTCAAAAATTATCCGAGATGGCACGCAAACTTTCTCAAAGCGCTTATGTCGCTCCGGCAGAAACGCTTCCGGAGAGCCTGAAAAAGCTTGATTACGACCAGCACCGGGACATCCGTTTTGCCAGGGACAACGGCCCGTGGTTTGGAAAAAAACTGCCGTTTGAGATTCAATTTTTCCATTTGGGTTCGTTGTTTCAGGTTTCGGTACCGATTAACGAGGTTATCAACGGCAAAACCCGGCCGATTAAATATTCTTCCAACTACTTTGATTACGGCAAGAACAAATTTAACACCGAAGAGTTCAAAAACATCGGATATGCCGGTTTTCGGCTGCATACGCCGCTTAACACTTCCAGTTATTACGATGAACTGATTTCCTTTTTGGGAGCCAGTTATTTCCGTGCTTTGGCACAGGACCAGAAATACGGCATTTCCGCCCGCGGGCTGGCGATTGACACAGCAGTACAAACCGGTGAAGAATTTCCGATTTTCAGGGAATTCTGGATCGAACGTCCGACCCGGCGAGCCGATTCGGTAACCATTTATGCTCTCCTTGACAGCCCAAGTATTGCCGGCGCTTATAAATTTGTGGTAACACCCGGCAAAACAACCGTTATGAATGTGGAAAGCCTGCTGTATCCGCGCAAAAAAATCAACAAGCTGGGGATTGCACCGCTGACTTCCATGTTTTTGTTTGGAGAAAACACCAAAAACAGGTTTGACGACCATCGGCCAGAAGTTCATGACAGCGACGGGCTGTTGATTCAAAACGGTGCCGGCGAGTGGCTGTGGCGCCCGTTGGACAATTCCAAATATCTGCGCATCAGTTCCTTTGTGGACAATAATCCCAAAGGGTTCGGCCTGTTGCAGCGGGACAAGAATCCGGAGCATTATCTGGATTTTGAGGCTCATTATGAACAACGTCCGAGCGTTTGGGTTGAGCCGACAGGCGACTGGGGCAAAGGAAGCGTTGAACTGGTTGAAATCCCTTCGGTTCAGGAAATTCACGATAATGTCGTCGCCTACTGGGTTCCCAAAAAATCGCCGGAGCCGAGCGAAGAGCTTTCGTACAAATACAAACTCTATTGGTTTAATGATTTTCCGGTTGAAAAACATCCGGGGTCGATAACGGCCACTTATACCGGAATCGGCGGCGTATCGGGGATGCTGGAAACAAACAAGCGCAAATTTGCCATTGATTTTGACATTCTCAATATGAAATCTGAAGTTGAAAAAGGCATTGCCACCATTGATGCATCTGCCAGCGAAGGAAAAATCGTCGGCAAACATTTGGTTTATAACCCTTTGACTAGAGGGGTTACGGCTTATGTGGATTTTGAACCAAACGGCAAAACTTCGGAACTCAGGATTTCAATTGTCAAAAAAGGAAAAGCGATTTCAGAAGTTTGGAGTTATCAATGGTTACCTTAAAAATTCAGAGCGGCGATGACATTATCAGAGCCTATTTTATGAATTTGGGCTTTACCGAAAAGCAACTGCCGTCATTAACCCGCCTTATTGACGAACGTTTTGGCAGTATCCCCAAAGATGGGGACGAGCTGATTGCTTTTATTGACAAGCAGGTTTTGCTGCTGGCACAGTCGGTTTTTCCGCATTCGGTTTTGCCGCCCGAACAGTTGTTGGCGCAGTTCAAGCTGGTTTTCCTGCTTTGCAACGGTGCTGTAAAATGCACGGAAACGGCTCTGAAAAATCATCGGCTGCCGGACGGCTTGAGCGAGCAAATGCGACTGGCTGCTTTTGAAACAGCGCCTGGATATTGTTTTTCTGACATGGCACTGCAAAAGATTGAAACACCGCAGCCGTCCCGTTTTTTCCATAAACTGTTTCACCGTCCAACCAAGGAATAGTTTGTCATGCAGAAGTTTATCCCTATTTCCCCGAAACAAATCCGCCGGAGAAGAGTTGTCGTTTTCGGGCTGATGATTATCAGCACATTATTGGCAACGCTGAAGTGGATTACGGTTATTCCCAGTGATTCCACCGTATTTACCCAGCTTTTGATGATTATTCTGTTTATGCTGACGTTTGCCTGGATTGCTCTGTTTTTCTGGTCCAGCATTTTTGGCTTTTTTGAACTTTTGCGCAAACGCAATGTTCCGGGAATTCATTGGCCGGACGAGACAACCGACCTTTCAACCCGGACGGCAATTTTGATGCCGGTTTATAACGAGTCTCCAGTCAACGTGTTTGCTAACCTGCTGGCGATGGCTCAGGATTTGAAAAAAACCGGTCAGGAAAAGTCTTTTGACATCTTTGTATTGAGCGATACGACCAATCCGGAAGTTTGGATTGAAGAAGAACGGATTTGGCTGGAGGCTCGGCAGATGATGTCACCCGACATTAATCTTTATTATCGGCGGCGCGCTAAAAACACAGCACGAAAAAGCGGCAATATTGAAGATTTTTGCAGCAAATGGGGCGCAAAATACGATTTTATGATTGTTTTGGACGCAGACAGCCTGCTGGCAGGAAAAACAATGCTGACAATGGCCCGGCTGATGGAAGCCAATCCGGAAACCGGAATTATTCAAGCTCCGCCGATGTGCATTAACCGCAATTCGCTGTTTGCCCGCATTCAGCAATTTGCCGGCAAAGTTTACGGACCGATTGTTTCAGCCGGGCTGGCCTATTGGCAGGTCGGCGACAGCAATTACTGGGGGCATAATGCCATAATCCGCGTCAAAGCGTTTATGGAATGTTGCAAATTGCCGGTTTTGAGCGGACGGGCACCGTTTGGCGGACACATTCTCAGCCATGACTTTGTCGAGGCGGCGCTCATTCGGCGCGGCGGGTGGTCGGCCTGGCTGCTGCCGGAATTGAAAGGAAGTTACGAAGAATGCCCGCCGACGATGATTGATTTTGCCCTTCGCGACCGCCGCTGGTGTCAGGGAAACATGCAGCATATTAAGGTTTTGATATCCAAGGGGCTGCATCCGGTAAGCCGCGTTCATTTCATTATCGGCATCATGTCTTATCTGTCATCGCCGATTTGGCTGAGTTTCCTGTTGGTGGGGCTGATGACCGCATTGGGGCGGGAAATTTTTCCACCGGCATATTTTCCTCAGTCTTACACGTTATTCCCGACCTGGCCGATTTTTGATAAAATCGGGACTATCGCTTTGTTTATCCTTTCAATGTTCATGTTGATTTTTCCAAAATTCCTGGGCTTGATCATTTATCTTAAAGAAAACAGGGGCCAGGACATCGGCGGTTTTTTCGGGGCAGTCAAAAGCGTTTTGGCAGAAATCGTTTTCAGCGCCTTGTCAGCACCGATTATGATGATGTTTCAGAGCAAGTTCGTATTTGATATTTTTGCCGGGATTGATGCCGGTTGGAACACGCAAAACCGTGAAGAATCGGGTACGCCGTTCCGGCAGGCCTTGCAACGCCATTTTTGGCACACGGCATTGGGGCTGGCAACCACGGTTATTGTTTGGAGATATGCCCATTCCCTGTTCTGGTGGATGCTTCCGATTACGGTCGGGCTGATGCTTTCAATTCCGATTTCGATGTTTTCTTCCCGTGAGACTTCCGGTATTGGCGCCCGGCGGCATAAATTTTTCATTATTCCCGAAGAAATTCAAATTCCGGAAATTTTACAGGAAGCCAAGTCCTATCTGCTGCAACTGCAACAAGTTCCGGTATACAGCTGCAATATTGAAGCCGTTGTTGCGGACAGCCGTTTGAACGCATTGCATATTCTGATGCTCCCGGTAAACGGTCCGACACCGGAATTCAGTAACAAGGCTCTGGAAATGGCTCAAATCAAGCTGGAAAATTTTATTAATCATCAGTTGAAGCTTGAGTTGTCAAAGGATGAAGAAATCGCTCTGCTCTACAGTCCGGACATTCTGCGCAAAGCTAATCTGGCAATGACCTGCTCGGCAGGTGCGCGGCGGGTTTGCTGCTGAAAGGACGGGAGAGCTTGAAAGTGCGTTGCTTATAATGTGCACTATCTCGGCTTATGAATGCAGTCAATCTGCCTTTTTTATTTCTGTTTCCTCTTGTCTGTCATGACAAGAAAGAAGAAAATTTGTAGATCCTTTGTATGATAAAAAAAGAAATGAAAAACGAGAATTTATGTTTTATCATTCAAGCGAAAGGCGTTGCAATACCTTTCGGTTAGCGGAGAGGCTGAGAGATACTGGAACAAAAAGACAAATTTCAGGTAAAAAAAATGGGCAGCCTATAAGCCGGGTTCTGTATCATATTTGCTTTACCCGGAGGCAAAGATTTATGACGATAGCTATTCATCTGGGCCGGATTTCACAATCCGGCTCGGTGCGACCTACCTCTGGAAGGAGTGGGAACCCTCCTAATCTGAACTCCATTGCTGAAATCCGTCCTAACTTGGTCTTGCTTCAAGCAGGGTTTACCCGGCCGGCGATGTTACCATCTCCGCGGTGAGCTCTTACCTCGCCTTTTCAACCTTACCTCCCATATAGAAAGGCGGTAATTTTCTGCGGCACTTTCCCTTGAGTTTCCTCAGCCAGACGTTATCTGGTGCTTTGTTCCCTTGAAGCCCGGACTTTCCTCACCCTCGGATTTTCCTTTCCGCGGCGCAGCTATCCGGCCACCCGGAATGTACTGTAACGGTTAATTTATTTAATTGCAAGAAATAATTATCCACACGGCGCAAAGTCGGGAATCTACATATTGTATAATCTTAAACGCCATATACCATATATTGCAATGGTGCAAAAAAGTTTATAAATTACTAAATTTTCCCATTGCATCCCATAAAATCCCATGTTATACCATAAACAACGGTGGTGCTATAGGGGGCAAAATGAGAAAAACTTTTCTCTTTATGGATACAATAATCAACAAGGTAGACGCCAAAGGGCGTGTTTCCCTGCCTTCAGATTACCGCGCAATTGTTAAAGAAACGTCAAGCGAAATTGTTTGTTATCGCAGCCTGACCTCCCCTTGCATTGAAGGCTGTCTGGAAGATTTGCTCGACAAGCTGGCCACCGAAATTGAGACTTCCACCGATTTTTTCTCCCAAACCCAAGATGATCTGACCAATTTGATATTCGGCGACGCCAAACGTTTTCCTTTTGACAGCACCGGGCGCATCGGCCTTTCGGAAAAGCTGCTCAAACATGCCGGCATTGCCGACAGCGCCGTATTTGTCGGCAAAGGGCGCAAGTTTCAAATCTGGAGTCCCGAGAACTGGGAAAAAGAAGAAGCCCGCATCCGTGCCGAAATTCTCAAAAAACGTCCGGTTTTGCGTCCGGTTTCATCAGAGGAGAACAAATGATGATTCCCGGCGGGTATGAAAAACATTTTCCGGTCATGCTGCATGAAGTGTTGGAATGCCTCAAACCCGAAGCCGGAAAAATTTATGTTGATGCCACTTTCGGAAACGGCGGTTACAGCGAGGCGATTTTGGATGCCGCCGACTGTCGGGTAATTGCGCTTGACCGCGATCCCAACGTTTTATCCCGGGCGGAAGAATTCAGACAGAAATACGGCAACCGTTTTGATTTTCGGGCCGGGCGTTTCGGCGATTTTTCCCGTTTGGTCGGACAAGCGGTCGACGGCGCCGTTTTTGACATTGGGGTTTCTTCCATGCAATTAGATCAGGCGGAACGTGGTTTTTCTTTTTCAAAAGACGCGCCGCTCGATATGCGGATGTCGTGCAACGGAGCTACTGCCGCCGACATTGTCAACCGTATGCCGGAAAAAGAACTGGCAGACCTGATCTACAAATACGGCGAAGAACGCAAATCCCGGCAGATTGCGGCCAAAATTGCCGCCGCGCGCAAGCTTAAGCCGATAGAAACAACCCGTGAACTGGCCGAACTCATTTATACGGTCATTCACAAAACGCCCGTCGGCATTGATCCGGCAACCCGTACTTTTCAGGCTTTGCGGATTGCGGTCAACGACGAACTGGGCGAACTGGAAAGAGGACTGGACGGAGCAGCCGGGCTGATTGTTCCCGGCGGGCGCCTGGTTGTGGTGAGTTTTCATTCTCTTGAAGACCGCATCGTCAAGTCTTATTTCAAAGAAAAATCCGGCAAAAACAGCCATGTTTCGCGTTATATGCCGGAACCTCAGGAAACTGACGACATTATCTTTGCCAGCTGTTCAAAGGCAATTGAACCGTCTCAGGAAGAGACGCGGCTCAACAAACGCTCGCGGTCGGCAAAATTAAGATATGCCGTCAAAAAGTAACAAAACACGAAGACCAGAAAGGAAACGTGACATGAATAGTACAAAATCTGCAACCCTGGCCCTGTGGGTAACGCTGACTTTTCTGCTCGGTTCGGGACTGCTGGTGATGAAAAACCAGGTTCAAACCCTCGAAAACCGCCTTGTCAGTATCAACAAAGGCATCGAAGACGATATTAAGACTATTCATATTCTGCAGGCGGAATGGAGCCATTTGAACTCTCCGTCGCGGCTGCGCAAACTTGCCGAAAAACATATTTCGCTGAATCCGGTTCGGGCTGAACAAATTATTAACTATTCTCAGGTACCATTCGAATACGAGAACAACGAATCTGACAAACGGCGCCTGGCTCAGAAAAATATTTCCGACTATGCAGCCCGCAACAAAGAACTTAAGCGGCTGGCCAAGGCTCAGCGTTAGATAAAAAAGAACTAAACAACAACACAAATTATAGTGGCAGAAGCGCGGATTATGTGGGGAAAGTATTTTTCCAGGGAGAACAGGGACAATTTTTATCTCCCCGGACAAGAAATAAAAATCGGGAGGAGCATGGCTCTCAGGAACCTGACCTGTGAGAAGGATCCGCTTTCGACCTGCCGTTTTCGCGTGCTGATTGCCATTATGGGCTTTATGTTTGTGTATTTGGTTATTGCCTTGCGCTTATTTGACGTCTGCCTCTCGGGGAATCTCGGCCGAAGCCGCAATATTGAAGAAGCCATGCACCTGGAGGTCATGCCGGAAAATCCGATTAAGCGCGCCGATATCGTCGACCGTAACGGGACGATTATTGCCACCTCGTTACCCACGGTCAATTTGTTTGCCAATCCCAAAAAAATGTTAAACCCGCAAAAGGCGGCCGTTGAGCTGGCACGGATTCTTCCCGATTTGCGTTATGAAGACATTTTGGCCAAACTCAAACGCCGGGGCAGTTTTGTATATATCAAACGTAACCTCACCCCTTCTCAGCAATACCAAATTAATTATCTCGGTATTCCGGGGCTGGAATTTGAAAACGGCGAAAAACGCATTTATCCGCACAAAAACCTGTTTGCCCATGTTATCGGCAATACCAACATCGACAACACCGGAATATCGGGCATTGAACGCAAGCTTGACGAGCGTCTGACACATTCGGATATTCCGCTTAAGCTCTCTATTGACCTTGGGGTTCAGGACACAATTCGCGAAATTTTGCGCGAAGGCGTCAGCAAATTCAGCGCCAACGGTGCTACCGCAATTTTAATGGACGTTAACACCAGCGAAGTCATAGCCATGGTTTCGCTGCCTGATTTTGATCCCAACCGCACACAAAATCCCAGTTCGCAAGCGCAATTCAATATGGCGACCAAAGGAGTTTACGAACCGGGATCGGTTTTAAAGGTGTTTAACACCGCAATGTCTTTGGAAAGCGGCAAAGTCAAAGTCGCAGACACTTTTGACGCAACGCAGCCGTTGAAACTCAAATATAACGTCATTAAGGACTATCGCGGCGAAAACCGCTGGCTTTCGGTTCCGGAAATTTTGATTCATTCTTCCAATATCGGTTCGGCCCGAATGGCACTCAAGGCCGGCGGCGACGAACAAAAAGAATTTATGCGGAAAATCGGCTTTTTTAACGAGCTGCCGATTGAAGTTCCCGAGAAAGGCAAACCGCTGGTACCGCGGCGTTGGGGCGAAGGGACGATTGCAACGGTTGCTTTCGGGTATGGCTTGGCGGTTACGCCGCTGCATGTCATTACCGCTTTTTCGGCAATGATCAACGGCGGCCTTTATCATGAACCGACTCTGCTAAAAAAAGAGCAGAACGATGACGGGCGGCGGGTAATTTCTTACAATACGTCGCAAGCCATGCGTAAACTGCTGCGCCTGGTGGTGGTTGAGGGTTCCGGAAAGCGCGCCAATGTCAAAGGTTATGAAGTTGCCGGGAAAACCGGAACCGCCAATAAGCTTTCGGCGGAAGGAAAATATGTTGACAAGAAAGTCCGCACCACTTTTGTTTCTGCCTTTCCGATTTCCAATCCCAAATACGCCCTGTTGCTGATGCTCGATGAGCCTAAAGCAACCAAAGAAACTTGGGGATTTGTGACTTCCGGTTGGAATACGGTTCCGACGGCAGGAAAAATTATTGAAGCGATTGCGCCGCAGCTTAATCTCAAAGCAAACTATGATCTTGACGAACTGCGCAATACACGGATTATTGAAGCTTCTTACAGCCGCTGATTGCTTCGGCCTGGACGCGGGCAGTACCCGAGGCACCCGCACGGCGGGAGCGCAGGCAGCGCCCGAGGGCGGGGACGCC